>DATCAO010000128.1:0-3927 GCA_036512575.1 Puia sp. | reverse complement strand
ATCGTGTTGACCAAAAACTACAGGTCAACCCAGCCGATACTGGATATTTCCAAACACCTCATTTCAAACAACCGGGAACGGCTGGTCAATAAAATTGAAGGACTTTCTAAAAACCTGGTTGCAGCCAATACGAGGATCCTGCATATCGACCAGCAACCGGTGATCCGGGAATATGAAACGGAAAGGACTGAGATGA
Source organism: Puia sp. (assembly GCA_036512575.1). Taxonomy (GTDB): domain Bacteria; phylum Bacteroidota; class Bacteroidia; order Chitinophagales; family Chitinophagaceae; genus Puia. The sequence goes on along the minus strand of DATCAO010000128.1, from coordinate 3,731 downwards.
TTCATATCGTAAACCAGGTCGAATCATTGATTGCTGCCCATGCACCACCCGGGAAAATAGCAGTAATCTACAAAGAGAACAAATACGGGGAAGAATTGCTCGCGGGTTTTAAACTCAGGAACCTACCGGTCTACAGTAAACGAAATATCAACCTGCTGAATGATCCGTTAATCGGCCAGTTGCTCCTGCTGATTCGTTACCTGTCTTCAGCCCACGAATTTGAAGTGCCCTTCAACGGCGATGAAATGTTGTTTGAGATCCTGCATGCGGAATGGTTTGGCATTCCCGCCATTGAAATTGCAACCCTCGCCGCAGAAACAGCACAGGAAAAAATTTCCCTTCGCAAGGCACTCAATGAGAAAGCCACTCGTGCCCCGCGGGATCTGTTTTCCAGGGGACTGCATCCCCGGCTGACCGCTACAGCAAATGCATTGGAATCCCTGATCAGCGCCGTTTCCAACCATACCATCCAATCGCTCTTTGAACATATTTTTCGCGAAACAGGGATCCTGCAATTTGCCATGCAGCACCCGGAAAAAAGAAAAATGCTGGAGCGCCTGACTGCTTTTTTTGATTTCATCAAGGAAGAAACGCGCCGCCAGCCTGATCTGGACCTGCAGAAACTCGTGCTGCATCTGGACCTGATGGAAGATAATGGCATTGAACTTCCCCTGATTGAAGTGAATGGCAGTGTGGACTCCGTGAACCTCTTAACCGTGCACGGTTCTAAGGGTTTGGAATTCACCCATGTTTTTTTCGCGGGTTGCAATTCTCATTACTGGGAGAAAAAGGGCAACCGGAATAAAGGGTTCCATTTCCCCGATACCTTATTTGATTCTGATGCGAATGACGATGAAGAATTGCGCAGGCTTTTTTATGTAGCCCTGACGCGTGCAGAAACCCACCTGTATATTTCCTATTACCGCTTCCTGAAAAATGGTAAGGAAGCAGAACCTTCCGTGTTCATTGAGGAACTTCGTGCCGGATATGATTTTCCATTGGAAAAACCCATATTAACAGACGCGGAGACTAGCGAGTTTCAGTTTCTTCTTTTGCAGGGTGAACAGGCGCCGGAAATGGAACGCGTGGAAATGGATTTCATTAACAGGGTGCTGGAAAAATTCCAGATGAATGTAACCGCGCTGAACAATTTCCTGAAATGCCCGTTGGAATTTTATTTTAGGAACCTGATCCGCATCCCCTCACCCAAAAATGAAAACACGGAATTCGGTTCTGCGGTGCATACGGCGCTGGAACAATTGTTTCGATATATGCAGGATCACGAAAACCGTTTTCCGGATATCCCCTGGTTCCTGGCTTCCTTCGATACGCATATGAAAAGACACCGGGAAAGTTTTACCAAAGAACAGTTTGCCCGCCGTATGGAATATGGCCACATCATTTTACCTGCCTACTACGAAAAATATATTCGTTCATGGAACAGGATTGTAAGCATCGAAAAAAAAATCAGCAAAGTGGCGATCGGCGGCGTGCCTTCCAAGGGATTTTTGGATAAACTGGAGTTCGACGGCAAACAGGTGAACGTGGTGGACTATAAAACTGGCAATCCCGATAATGCAAAACAAAAAACGCTGGGGCCCAATGAAAAACAACCACTGGGCGGAGACTACTGGCGCCAGGCTGTATTCTACAAATTACTGGTCGACAACAGCACCCTGGGCTGGCAGGTGATCAGTACGGAATTTGATTTTATAGAACCGGATAAGAAAAAAGAATACCGAAAATTAAAAGTGTATATCAGTCCGGAAGATGAAGCCATCGTAACCGGCCAGATCACCGAAACCTGGGCTAAGATCCAAAACCACGATTTTTACACCGGATGCGGTAAGGCAGATTGCCACTGGTGCAATTTTGTCAAAACAAATAAACTGGATATAAACGCAACCCTGGCGGAGGAGGAAGACCACGCCAGTTTATAAAATCATAAAACTGAATAAATCCCGCTGGCGTCCAGTAAGTTTGCAGACCAACTCATGAAGCGACTCCTGTTTTTTTTGCTGGTCTCCCTGGTCATGCTGCGCATTCCATTGCTTACGGGTTGTGCCAATATTGTGCCGCCAACGGGAGGTCCAAGGGACTCAGTTCCCCCGGTACTCATCAGTGCCAATCCCCAGCTGAATACCCTTCACTTCGATGGTAAGAAAATCATATTGAATTTCGATGAATACCTGGACATGAAAGACATCCGGAATAACCTGACCGTTAACCCGGTTCCTAAAATTGCACCGCTGATAACATCCCATCTGAAAACCATTACTGTCGAACTGAAAGACACTCTTCAGCCCAACACCACCTATTCTTTAAATTTTGGCCGCGCCATCACCGATGTGAATGAAAATAATGTACTGAAGAATTTCACGTATACCTTTTCCACCGGCAGCTACCTGGATTCCGTACAATATAGTGGCCGCGTGATAATGGCGTATACCGGAAAGCCAGACAGTACACTGATTGCCATATTACACGACCGGCTCTACGATTCTGCCGTTGCAAAGCAAAAACCAAGGTATGTCGCCCGTTTGGACAGTTCCGGAAATTATACTTTCAGGCATATCAAACCCGGCATTTATGCCCTCTATGCTTTGAAGGATGAGTCGGGCACTTATGAATATACTTCCAGGGCACAGACATTTGCTTTTGCAGACAGCTCGGTGTACCTGAAAACAAGCACAACAGCTCCCCTGCTCTATGCTTATCAGGATACCTCGAACTCCTGGCATGCAAAAAAAACTCCGGTTAAACAGGAAACTAAAAAATCGGATAAAGAAAAAATCAAAAGGCTGGTCCTCACCGGTAATATTCCCAACGGACAACTGGATCTGCACAATGAATTAGAGATCAATTTCGAACTCCCCGTGCGCTATATGGATTCTTCGAAAGTCCGTTTTACAACCGACAGTTTCCAAACCATTAACGCCTATCAGATTGTCATGGACAGTACCATGAAAAAATTCACGCTTCATTATGCCTGGAAGGAAAATACGGGTTACCGCCTGATTCTCCAGAAAGATTTCGCCGAAGATACGCTCGGGGAAAAACTATTGAAGATCGATACGATCATGTTCCGCACGAAGAAGGAATCTGATTATGGAAATTTGCGGCTGCGCTTCAGGAACCTGGATCTCGGGCTGCATCCGGTACTCCTTTTTGTCCAGAGTGATAAAATCGCCGGGTCTTATCCGATTGGAAGGTCCCTGCGTTATAATAATAAACTTTTTTTACCGGGTGAATACGAGCTCCGCATTCTCTACGACACAAACCAGAACGGGGTTTGGGATCCGGGTGACTTCTACCAGCACCGGCAACCCGAAATTGTTGTGCCCATCCGAAAAAAGCTCACGGTGAAAGCCGACTGGGACAATGAAGTGGATATAACTTTGTAATTTTAACGATGCAATTTTCTTCGGCTCTGTTGGAAACGGCGGTAAATGAATTCGCCAGGTTACCCGGTATCGGCAAGAAGACCGCCCTCCGGCTTGTATTGCATTTATTGAAGCAGGATCCCTCTGCAGCCCGGGCTTTTGGGGAAACCATCGTTAAAATGCGACAGGATATCCGGTTCTGCCAGCGCTGCCACAATGTAGCCGATGCGGACATCTGTTCCATATGTGCCAACTCCATGCGCAGGAAAGACATGATCTGTGTAGTGGAGACCATCCGGGAGGTTATCGCCATAGAAACCACCCAGCAGTTCAGCGGCACTTATCATG
>DATCAO010000127.1:0-3177 GCA_036512575.1 Puia sp. | reverse complement strand
CTCATGCTGCGCAACAGATACCTTCACCCCAGTGGTCAAATGCCGGCTTATGAATGGAACTTTAGCGATGTAAATCCTCCTGTTCACGCTTTTGCGACCCTGTTCATACATCGTACCGATCAAGCCCAAAATGGAGAAGGGGATGTCGAGTTTCTCAAGTTTGCATTCAACAAACTACTACTGAACTTTACCTGGTGGGTAAACCGTAAGGACCGGTTCGGCAAGAATGTATTCGAGGGGGGCTTTCTCGGTCTCGACAATATTGGCATCTTCGACCGCAGCGCTCCGTTGCCAACTGGTGGCCACCTGGAACAAGCGGATGGAACGGCGTGGATGGCGTTGTTCAGTCAGAACATGCTGGAGATTGCCGGCGAACTCGCCGTTCACGACAGTTCTTACGAAGAAATGGTCTTCAAGTTCATGGAGCATTTCTATTTTATCGCCTCGGCAATGAACCGTCCGGGACCGGATGGGATGTGGGACGAGGAAGATGGCTTCTATTACGACCTGCTCCGACTGCCCGATGGCAGCGCCACGCGCCTGAAAGTGCGTTCTCTAGTGGGGTTGCTGCCTCTATGTGCAACGACGGTGATCGAAAAAGAGCAACGGGAACTCGTTCCGCTGGCGACGGCAGCCATGATGGAACGTTATCGCAGGATACCTGAGCTCATGGATACCATTCATCCCACGGGTCCGGGTCACCTTGGTGTAGCTGACCGGGGAATGCTTGCTCTCATTAACCCGGAGCGGCTCCGCCGGATTCTTACAAAGATGCTCGACGAGAATGAATTCCTGGGGCCATACGGCATTCGTTCTATCTCGAAATTTCACGAGAACAACCCGTACATCCTGTATGTTGGCGGACAGGAATATAGGGTGGACTATATGCCGGCCGAGTCAAATACGGCAATGTTCGGTGGCAATTCGAATTGGCGGGGCCCTGTGTGGATGCCAATAAACACACTCATCATCCGTGCGCTCCAGCAGTTCTATCTTTATCACGGTGATAATTTCAAGATCGAATGTCCTACCGGATCGGGTAAAATGATGAATCTATTTGAGGTTAGTCAGGAGATCTCAAATCGTCTTAAACGAATATTCACCCGCGATGAGCAGGGCCGGCGACCAGTATTTGGGGGCTCGGAGAAATTCCAGATGGACCCGCACTGGCGAGACAACATACTTTTTTATGAGTATTTCCATGGAGACAATGGTGCCGGCCTGGGAGCAAGCCATCAATCGGGGTGGACCGGAGTAATTGCCAAGATCATTCAACTGTATGGGTCTCTAGACTCAAAACTGGCTCTTGAACTTGGGAGGAAGGCAGGATTTAGTCAGGATGTTAAGATGGCGGGGAACAAGAGATAAAGTATGAAACAGCCAATTTACCCGTCGCTTTATCAAATCAATACAAGGGTTTGGCTACAGGACAAATTAAATTAAGCTATAGAAAAAGATCAACGGCCAACAAATCAGCGGTTAAGAAAGCTGCTAAGAAAAAATGAATACAAAATCCGTTGCCTGAGATTTAATCGCAGAAACGCCAGTAGTCTTTGATTGTATTTGTGAACCCAAAAAGAGGGTTTGCAGGAAACGTTGCCATTATTTCGAAAACTTAATCGCAAAAACGGCGAATCGCCCAAAGCAACCGATTTTTCCAAGCGAACTAAAAAGACTTGAAAGTCCCAGGAATTGAAAATATGCCTATTTTTGTTTGGATAAACCTATAAAGTTGCTTTGGAATTTGCAGGTCGCAATTCGAGCGTATTTGGTAAATCGTTTTTCATAAGCCGCTGGATTATAATTGGCTAAGAAAATATATAGTTCTCCCAGCGGGATCACGATAAATATTACAATTTGAGGGCTTTTTTATGCCCAAGCCCCCTTAAATTAACAAATTATCTCCATCAATTCGGTTACCTGAAAGGTCACCTAAAATAAAGTTGGCTACCTGAAAATCCAGATGCCTTGCCCCTATCCTCCTCATAAACTTAGCTTTAAATGAAACCGATGTGAGAGGAACAATTTGTATGAATTTCCCCTTAGATATAACAATGCCTTTTTCTATGAAAATGCGTAATTTGTAAGTAGAAACCTAGCCAATCAAGATATGTATTTTGAAGACTTTCACATGCATCCCAATGCGTCTCTAAATCCTAAATTACTGTGGGAGCAGGATTTGTCAGATTTTGATTTTAAATCAAATCGGAATTTGGTTGTACAACGTGTAATTGAACGAGGATGGCCTTCGGACTGGTATTTTATTTTAAACTTTTATGGTATAGATGGCGTTAAATCTGCCATCAAAGAACTGGCATATCTAAACGAAAAAGATTTAAACTTTGTTAGCCATCAATTTGCTATCTCCCAATCGTCAATGAAATGCTGCGAAAAGAAACAGTTAGCGAAGCAACACTGGGACTCTTAAAAAAATTAATGCAGGATGAATCTGTAAAAGAATTTTTCCTGGTCGGTGGCACTGCCCTTTCCCTCCAATTAGGACATAGGATCAGTATTGACCTTGATCTTTTTTGCACCTCATCCTTTGATGTGGAAATCATGCTTTCAAAACTGGAAAATAATTACCACTTCAAACTGGATTTTGAAAGCAAGAATACATTAAAAGGAGAAATTGATGGTATAAAAGTTGACTTTATAACTCATTCCTATCCGTTTGTCAGGCCATTGATTCTTTCTGAAGAGATACGGATGGCTTCTTTGGAGGACATTTCTGCCATGAAACTTAATGCAATAGCTGGTAATGGAACAAGGCTCAAGGATTTTGTAGATTTGGCCTATTTGTCTACCAAATTACCTTTGGTCGAAATGGTAAAGGCCTACGAGCAAAAGTATACTTCCCGTAACCCCACTATTGTGATTAAAGCGCTTGATTACCACAAGGATATCAATTTCAATGAAAAAATAAAAATGCTTGACGTTGATTATAACTGGGAAAATATAGAAACCCGCCTGAAACAAATGACTTTGCACCCGCAACAAATATTTGTACAACAACCTGGGAAAAATAAGATAGAGGAACGAAAGCAGAAACCAAAGCATGATCGAGGTTTGGGCATTTAGTTGCTTCATACAGCTACACGTATTGATCTGTTGTGGCAGCCTCGGACAACAAAATTAAAGTGCATACATACATCACCTTCCTGCAATAAATACTGG
>DATCAO010000126.1:0-6007 GCA_036512575.1 Puia sp. | reverse complement strand
ATGCTGATCCGCCCAAAAAAATCGTACTGGGGAGGTGATGACTGGAATAGGTGCAGAAATGGGCGTCAGCGTCAGAGATGGCAGGAAAGATTTGAAAGAAGATTCGGGCAAGGTAATGTTCCGGGGGGATTTAATCCTGGTCCTGGCCAGGCAGGTGGTGCAGGCTTTGATTCCAGGAGTTTTTCTTCAGAAGACTATATTTCCGCGACTACGGTATTGGGCGGCATTCACAAGAATATACTTTCCAAAAATTTTAAAGGGGGCGATATTACCATTTTTATGGGTGGTGCTGAGTTGAACCTCGCTCAGGCGGATATACAGGGAACGGCGGCGCTGGACATCACCCAGATCATGGGCGGTACTAAAATTATTGTACCTCCCCACTGGACAATACGAAGTGAACTGACTTCGGTGTTTGGAAATATTGAAGACAAGCGGCAGAATATCGGTATTCCCAACCCCGATAAAGTACTCATCATCGATGGGACTTCTGTATTTGGAGGCATTGAAATAAGAAATTATTAAACACTTATCCGATCATACATTAAATCAAGCTTATGAACTGGTACCTCACTAAAATTGTATACAGAATTATTTGCGGACAAGGAAATCACACTGCCCAATTTGATGAACAGCTTCGGTTAATCCAGGCAAACCATGCTGAAGAAGCCTTCGAAAAAGCCACCCTGTTGGGAGAAAAGGAAGAAGACAAATTCTTCAATGAAGATCAAAAACTGGTGCAATGGAAATTTATCAATGTTTCAGAATTATATAAACTGAGTGGTCTGCTCGACGGCGCTGAATTATATTCACGCATCCAGGAAACCGAAAATGCGGAATTGTATATCGAGCTGACTAACAAAAAAGCAGCCCATATCCAGCACAACAGCAAACATCAATTTCTGGAAATCATTTAAAAGAATTCCTTGACCAGGTCACCGCTTAATGTCAGCAGGTTTCGCAACATATTTTTTGCCTGGTGGTTTGTTTGGGCTTGCCTGCATTTTCTGCTGATTACCTATTACGGTTTTACGGTAAATATGGCGCTGATCGACAGCCTGATTTCAAACGGATTGTTGATGGGTGCCTGCGGAATCGTAAGCAATATCCTCAGATATTATCTTCCTTACAGCAACCGGTACATTTATGTGCTTCTGCTGTGCCTGACTTTTAGCTTTTCAGCAAATGCCCTTAGTAAGTTCATTTTAGATCTCAGTTTGAATGATCCAGCTTACAGAGCGTATATTCCTTTTTTCGCCAATACATATTGGATAAGACTTGGAATCGATTTTTTAATGATTTGCTGCATGGCTGTCATTTGCGTATTGTGGTACACGCAGGAAGAAGAACAGGAAAACCGTCAAAGAAAAAATGATGCGGAAAAACTCAGCCGGGATGCAGAATTGTATAAACTCAGGCAGCAGCTTCAACCACATTTTTTATTTAATAGCCTGAACTCCATCAGCGCACTGATTGTTTCCAATCCTGAGCAGGCCCGGAATATGATTCATCAGTTGTCAGATTTCCTGCGAACCACCCTCAGAAAGGAAGAAGAACAATGGGTGAAAATGGAAGAGGAACTACAGTCGCTGGAATTGTATCTTGAAATTGAAAAAGTTCGTTTCGGTCACCGTTTATCTACAGCGATAGTGAAAGACGACAAGAGCGGACAGATGCTTATTCCGCCGATGTTATTACAGCCGGTGGTTGAAAACGCCATCAAATTCGGGCTGTACGATACCACGGACGATGTTATCATCAGCATATCTGTATCTGTTGAAAATGATATGCTGAAAGTGACCGTGCAAAATCCCTATGATCCGGAAACAGCGAGCCCCAGGCATGGAACAGGATTTGGGTTGAATTCTGTGAAGCGCCGGCTTTATCTTTTATTTGCAAGAACGGACCTTGTGGAAACATCATCCGGGGACCATGTTTTTACGACGACCATAAATATTCCAAAACATGAAAGTGATCATCATTGATGATGAACCCCTCGCGAGGTCCATTGTTAAAGAATATCTGCAATTCCACACGGAACTCGAATTAGTTGCTGAGTGTAGTGACGGATTCGAAGGTGTAAAAGCGATTCAGCAGTACCAGCCCGACCTGATATTTCTGGATATCCAGATGCCAAAAATAAACGGCTTTGAAATGCTGGAACTGGTTGAAGATCCGCCTTCCGTTATTTTCACTACGGCATTTGATGAATATGCTTTAAAAGCTTTTGAAAGTCATGCAGTAGACTACCTGCTTAAACCTTTCAGCAGGGGAAGATTCGATAAGGCTGTGTCCAAATGGCTGCAGACCGGAAAAAACATTTCAGCAAAGGAACAGTTGGGGCAGTTGCTTGAAACCGTTTCCAGCAGCCCTGCCGAACAGCATCGTGTGGTCGTGAAACTCTCTGGCAAAATCCGAATCATTCCGGTAGAAGATATCCATTACCTGGAGGCGGCTGATGATTATGTAAAAATCCACACCAGGGAAGGTGGATTTCTGAAAAATAAAACCATGGGGCATTTTGAGGCAATCCTGAATAAAACCCAGTTTGTACGAACCCATCGGTCTTTTATGGTAAATATTACAGAGATTACCCGAATCGATCCTTACGAAAAAGATAATCACCTGGCTATTCTGAAATCAGGAGCCCGTGTGCCGGTCAGCAAAACCGGCTATGTAAAACTGAAATCAGTGCTCGGCCTGTAATGGCCAGTTATACCGACCAGACTGCACCGTTGATGCTATCCCTTGAGGCGCCGGTCACTGAATGCATCACATTGATATCTTCCCTCCAGCGAAGGGCACCCATCAAAGCAATTACCAGGGCTTCCTTGTAATTGATCAGGGTTTCCGATGGTTTAATGCAAACGACACCGGCGGGCAGCAGTTCTTCTTCCAGTCTTTTTAAAAGGAAGAGGTTATGTGCACCTCCACCGGTGATGAGTAAACGCAGTTTTTCATTCACCTGCATTTCCCCTTTTAATAACAGAACACCCCGTTTAACCTGAACAACAATATGCTCCACGTAAGTGCGCAGGGCATCGGGCACGGCAAGTCCGGCCTGTTGCACAACAGGGTATATTTCTTCCAGTCCGAATTCATTTCCCAGGGATTTCGGGTAAGACTTTTTGTAATAAGAAAACCCATTGAGCCGGTTCAGCAGGCGATCATCGACGTTTCCCCGGGAAGCGAGCAGCCCATTTTCATCAAATCCTTTTTCCGTGTGGGCAGACAGAAGATTTAAGATCCTGTTAGCCGGACAAAGGTCAAATCCTGAAAACTTTTCGTGGTTGGCCGACAAATTTGCAATACCTCCTATGTTCAGAAAAAGATCGTATTCCGGAAATAAAAGTTTTTCGCCTATGGGAACAATGGGTGCCCCCTGGCCACCCAATGCAATATCCGTACTTCGGAAATCCGTGATCGTCCGGATGCCGGTAACAGCGGCGATTGCCGCTCCATCCCCAAGCTGCGCGGTTGTATGACGCGATGGAAAATGGAAAGCCGTGTGTCCGTGAGAAGCAATCAGCTGGATCTGGTAAGCGAGGTTTTTTTCTTCCAGGAAATCATTTACACAATTTCCCAGGTAATGACCATAAGCCGTATGCAGCAACAGGTATTCTTTAGCTGACAGACCGGCCAGACCGGCGAGGTTTTTTTTCCAGGTTTCGGGATATGGAATACAGGCTGATTCTGTAAGCTCAAACAGCCATTTTCCGGCGCCTTCTTCGAAGCGGACGAAGGCGATGTCCAATCCGTCGAGCGAGCTTCCACTCATCAGCCCGACCACATTATATTGCATGGGAAATGATTTTCTGATTCAATCTCTTTACTTTAGTTTTATCAGTGGCGGAATTCCGAATATCGGATTTTTAATCTTTATCTATGGTGATAAATCTGAGTCAGCATTATTCGATCCTCTGTGACTGGATCGCTGAGATAAGGGATCAGACAATTCAGGCAGACCGTATGCGGTTTCGTCGGAATCTTGAAAGAATCGGAGAAATTGCGGGTTATGAAATCAGCAGGCAGCTGCCTTATGAAGAAAGGGACATTCAGACTCCGCTCGGAATAGCGGGCTCCAAACTGCTCAAAACCCAACCCGTGCTGGCCACCATACTTCGCGCAGGTCTCCCTCTGCACCAGGGACTGCTGAACGTTTTTGACAAAGCTGACAATGCTTTTGTTTCGGCCTACCGAAAACATGACCGTGACGGCTCATTTGATATCAGGATGGGCTATATAACCTGTCCCGACCTTGAAAATCGCATTTTGATCATTTCAGACCCCATGCTGGCTACAGGATCTTCTATGGTAAAAACCATCCAGCAATTGAAGTCGGAAGGCAACCCCACTGAAATTCATATCGTTACTGCAATAGCATGCACGGTTGGCATTGAATATGTGCGTCGGGCACTCCCGGTTTGTAAGGTTTGGTGTGGAGCCATTGACGATGAACTAACCGCCAAAGGATATATCGTACCGGGTCTGGGTGACGCAGGGGACCTTTCATATGGTACTAAAGCCCAGTTCTAAAGCATCTGCAGTTACTTCATGGTTTCAGGTATTTTGTTTACTTTCAGGCCGCGTCCAATATGAAGTTTTCTATGAAATCCAAGACCTCGCAAAAGCCGGCCGTGACCAAAGGATCGTGTTTTATGAGAAGTATAATTAATGTGCTGCTGGTATTTTCTTTCCTGTTACCTGATATTCTACAGGCACAGGATCCTGCATTCTCCCAATTTTTTGCTTCACCGTTAACTCTGAATCCGGCGCTTACCGGTAAATTCAGCGGCGTGGTGCGTGTTGCCGGAAACTATCGTGATCAATGGCCTCAGATTAATAATGCGTTTATTACTTCCACCATCTCTGTAGATGGAAACATCCTGGTGAATAAGATTGCACCTGGTGACGCCTGGGGTGTCGGACTCATGACGATGACTGACCGTACAGCCAATGGTATATTGACCAGCAATTATGTTGCTCTTTCCACATCATACCAGAAAGCCTTGGACGAAAATGGCTGGAATCAGATTGGAATCGGTTTCCAGGGTTCCTATGCCAATAAAAGACTTGACGGTACCAAGCTGAATTTTGAGGACCAGCTGGATCAGCAGGGCGGTTGGACACTTCCCAGTTCAGAGGCGGTAAGTGGTCACCAGGTAAACCTCAGTTATTTCGATCTCAATGTGGGTGCGCTGTATAACGGATCTACAGACGGCAACAATAATTATTATTTTGGCGCTTCGGCTTATCATATCCTGCAACCGTCCGAATCGTTTACCGGCAACTCAGTATATACTTTACATCCCCGGTTTACATTACATGGTGGTTTTTCAACGCCATTATCGCAGACAAACAATAATAATTTTATCCATTTCAGTGGAATGTACAGCAGGCAATCCAACGCGGTTGATGCGATGCTCGGTGGCGCCTGGTCGTATAACCTGAACAGTGATGAGCCGGCTTCTCCTCCCATCAACATCTATCTCGGTATGTGGGCGCGGTTCAGCAACCTTACAGATGCAATCATCCCCTATGTGGGTCTGGATGTCGGATCTTTTACGATTGGTATGTCGTACGACGTAAATGTTTCCTCACTGAAACCTGCTTCGCAGGGTCAGGGCGGTTTTGAAATCTCGGTTATCTACATCAAAAAACCTTCTGATGGCCGGAAAACCATTCCATGTCCAAAATTCTAAGACTTTCTCGCACTCACGTATGGATTTCCTTTTACGATAAACCGGTATGGCAATTCTGCATCCTCGCGGGCTGACTCTACACCAATTCTTTTGGTGATTCCAACCTGGTTCTTCTTATACCGAAGTCCGTCGTCTTCAATAAATATTTCATCTGAAAACAAGGATCCCCCACTATCTAATTTAGATATCCCGAGAGCCCGGGACAGGTTTCCCGGGCCTTTGGTTAATGTAAAATCTGCAATGGGTTTACCTGTTCGAATCAGCATCTGATCCACGCCCTCGATGGGTTCCAGTGCACGGATCAG
>DATCAO010000125.1:0-2275 GCA_036512575.1 Puia sp. | reverse complement strand
TATTGTACTTTTGTAATCAGGCCAAAGGTGGAAAAGTTTGAAAAAGTATTTACGAATAAACTGAAGCCAACAGCGAATCCGTAGAGGAATTTTTACCATTGAAAATGCCCCGGAGACGGGGTATTTTTATAATGTTTATTTTGCATTATGCGCGTTATGAACATCAGGGCTTACCACGGAATGGGCGATTTCGCGCAAATAAAAACATCTTTTAATCGAAACTGGATTCACTACCTGCAGGAAGCCCTGGGTCTTGGCATTTTTATGATTTCAGCGTGTTTTTTTGGCAGCATGCTTGAGTCAGACCATTCTTCATTTCATTTTTTGATTCCTGACCCGATGGTAAGGCGAATCATCATGGGGTTGATGATGGGTTCCACGGCATTATTTATTTTTTATTCCCCTCTTACTGCGCCATCCGGTTCACATATCAATCCGGCTGTGACCATTACATTTCTCCGGTTGGGAAAGATGAGCCCTTGGGATTCATTTTTTTACATTCTGTTTCAGTTCACGGGTGGGATTTTAGCGGTTTACCTGATGGCAGGCCTGATGGGTGACTTGCTAACTTCAGCACCCGTTCACTATGTAGTAACTGTTCCGGGACTGAAAGGTTCGCTGGTTGCTGCCATCACGGAATTGACTATCGCATTCTGTATGATGATGATGGTGCTGATGACATCGGTTGACGAAAGGCTTAAAAAATATACGCGGATCATTTCTGCTTTATTTGTCTGTCTTTTTGTGATCCTGGCAGTTCCCCTTTCAGGCTTCGGAATGAATCCCGCAAGAAGTTTTGCCAGCGCATTACCCGCTCATATCTATACAGCTTTCTGGATATATTTGATCGCCCCGGTTGCGGGCATGCTGATTGCGGCTGAATTATTTCTGCCCCTGAAAAAAAAATTCCATCTGAAGGATGTTCCCATGTTCTGAGAAATATTTTCTTACAAGCAGGATCAGGCAATACCTTTTTTATCTATTCACCGGCAGGAATGGATTTCCACTTCTTCATTTACCGATAAACGCCTAAATTCGTCTAAATTTTTCCAAGATGAATCTGCACGAATACCAGGCCAAGGAACTGCTAAAAAAATATAATGTACCCGTTCAGGAGGGTATACCGGTAGATACCGCCAACGCTGCAGAGGAAGCGTACAAACAAATCAAAGTCAATACAGGAAATGCATTTGCTGTGGTGAAGGCACAGATTCATGCCGGGGGCCGCGGGAAAGGAAAGATCAAGGGAACAGAGCAACGCGGCGTCGCGGTTGCCAAAAATGCGGAAGATGTGCGCAATTTCGCATCCAATATGCTGGGTGGTACGCTGATAACCATACAGACGGGAGAAGCCGGCAAGATTGTACATAAAGTGCTGGTGGCTCAGGATGTCTATTACTCCGGGGCCTCGCCCGTTAAGGAATTTTACCTTTCCATTCTTTTAGACCGGGCAAAGGGCCAGAATGTATTTATGTATAGCACAGAAGGTGGAATGGATATCGAAGAAGTAGCCCACAAGACACCGGAAAAAATTTTCAAAGAATGGGTTTTCCCGGGAGCTGCCCTTCAGGGTTTCCAGGCCAGAAAGATTGCATTCAACCTCGGCCTCACCGGAGAAGCATTTAAAAACTGTACACGGTTCGTCACCAATTTGTATAATGCCTATGTGGGCCTGGATTGCAGTATGCTGGAAATTAATCCCCTGTTCAAAACCAGCGATGATAAAATCATTGCTGTGGATTGCAAGATGAACCTGGATGATAATTCACTGATGCGGCATCCGGATCTGGAAGCCATGCGGGATATTGGCGAGGAAGATCCGACCGAGGTGGAAGCGGGAAAATATAACCTCAATTTCGTTAAACTGGACGGCAACGTGGGTTGTATGGTGAATGGCGCCGGCCTGGCCATGGCTACCATGGATATGATCAAACTCAGCGGCGGCGAACCGGCCAATTTCCTGGATGTCGGCGGATCCGCCAACGCACAAACCGTGGAAGCCGGATTCCGGATCATCCTAAAGGATCCCAAAGTGAAAGCCATTCTCATAAATATATTTGGTGGTATTGTTCGATGCGATCGGGTAGCCCAGGGGGTTATCGATGCCTATCATTCAATAGGAACCATTCATGTACCCATTATCGTACGCCTCCAGGGAACCAATGCTGTGGAAGCGAAAAAACTTATTGAGGAAAGTGGTCTGAAAGTGCAAAGCGCCATTCTGCTCAGTGAAGCCGCAACCCTTGTGAATAAGGCTGTTGCCTGATTATGGAAA
>DATCAO010000124.1:0-2965 GCA_036512575.1 Puia sp. | reverse complement strand
AGTTGTGCGCAGGACTCGCGATGATTGAAATCGGCATCCAGCTTACGGATTGTACTGTCTGCCATTTTTATATCCCGAATATCCCCGTGCAGGTGGTATCGCATGGAAAGGGCAGCCGCATATTTCATTTCGCTGACGATGCCGGGCCGTTTCGGATGGATTCTGTTTTTCCAAAAGACCAGTGCAGTATCGTTGTCTTTGGAAAACCCGGGTTCCTGATAACGGGTTATCAGGCTGTCAATAAAATCGCTGCTTACTAGTTGTTTTTTGCTCCGGGAGCAGCTCAATATTGCGGCAAAAAGGAAAGCGGCTATTACAAGTTTCATTTTCATGAAAAACATACGAAAAAGCGGGCTGTTCAGATTTGATTGCTGTACTTAGCCAGTGTGGTTCCTGTATCTTTTCTACATCTTTTCTACATCAACTATGCAGGAATTCCCGAAAATGGCTGTTTCACCTAAACAATACTACATCAGCGTCGTCTTTTGGAAGTTTTGGTGAATGGCCTACCCCGATAATATGGTAGTTTTAGTCTAAGCGATAATACCCCTGCCATATGGTGATCATTGAATCTTATCCAATAGCCGTCTTACTCTGTCTGATTACCATGATTTGCTGGGGATCATGGGCCAATACCATGAAACTGACAGGAAAAAACTGGCATTTTCAACTTTACTATTGGGATTACTCCATTGGTGTGGTTTTGTTTTCCCTGCTTTTTGCCGTTACACTCGGCAGTCACGGTGCGGCCGGCCGCTCATTTGTTACTGACCTATCCCAGGCCTCGGTTACAAACCTGGGTTATGCATTTTTATCAGGGGTGATTTTCAATTTGTCCAACGTGTTGCTGGTGACCGTGATCGATATCGCCGGAATGGCGATTGCATTCCCCATTGGCGTAGGACTGGCCCTTGTTCTCGGTGTCATATCGGGATATATAATCAAACCCCTTGGAAATCCCTGGATACTTTTTGCCGGATTGGCCAGTATTGTTTTGGCCATCATACTGGACGGCATGGCCTATAGTCGTATTCCTTCAGCAGGGAAAAAATCAGTCAGGCTGGGCATTATCCTTTCGATCTGCACGGGAATTTTTATGGGCTTTTTCTATCCGCTGCTCGTGAGTTCCATTTCGTCGAACCTGGTATTGCCTGAATCCGGAAAGCTGACGCCTTATACAGCAATCGTTTTCTTTTCCGTCGGTCTGTTGCTTTCCTCCGGCATCTGGAATTATTACCTGATGCGCAAACCCTTAACGGGGCCGGTAATTTCCATCAGGGATTATTTCAATAACGGTACGCGGAAAGATCATGGGGTAGGCATTCTGGGTGGTATGATCTGGTGCCTCGGGTTTTCCCTGATGACTTTATCTGCAGACAAAGCGGGCACCGCCATTTCTTACGGATTGGGACAAGGCGCAACGATGATAGCCGTACTCTGGGGCGTCTTGGTATGGAAAGAATTCAGGCTGGCTCCGAAATCGGTAAACAAATTCCTGGTGGCCATGTTCTGTTTATATCTATTGGGGCTCTCGCTGATCATCTCGGCAAAACAATATTGAGAAGCGGACTAAAAATATTCAATCATATCAGCATTAAACCGATCCATTATGAAAAAAATAATGAACGCCCCGCAGCATTTTGTTGATGAAATGCTGATGGGCATTCTCGCAGCCCATCCTCATCAATTGAAGTCGGTGGCAAACGATCTGCGCTGCATTGTCAGAGCGGGGGCAGGTAAGAAGAATAAAGTAGGCATAACCACCGGTGGAGGTTCCGGGCACCTGCCCTTGTTCCTTGGCTATGTGGGCGATGGTCTGCTGGATGGCTGTGCTGTCGGTGGTGTTTTTCAATCACCGAGTGCAGATCAAATGCTGGAAGTGACCCGGGCCGTCAACCAGGGCGCCGGTGTATTATATATCTATGGAAATTACGGGGGTGATATCATGAACTTCGACATGGCTGCTGAGATGGCAGCCATAGATGATATACGTGTGGAAAAGGTAGTCGCTGGTGAAGATGTGGCATCTGCACCCAGGGGTGAGGAAAGCAAACGAAGAGGCGTAGCCGGTATTTTTTATGTTTATAAAACAGCGGGCGCAATGGCCGATGAGGGGGCAGCGCTTGATGAGGTAAAGCGGGTTGCAGAAAAAGCCTGTGCACATGTTCGAAGCATGGGCGTTGCTCTTACGCCATGTATCCTACCGGAAGTGGGAAAGGCTTTGTTTACACTTGGAGAAAATGAAATGGAAATCGGGATGGGCATTCACGGAGAGCCGGGAATCCGTCGGGGAGCCCTGCAATCGGCCGACGATATTGTACAACAAATGGCGGAACAGATCCTGCCCGACCTGCCTTATGAGAAAGGTGATGAGGTTTCTGTTTTGCTGAACGGACTTGGAGCCACACCCAGGGAGGAGTTGTACATCATGACCAGGAAACTCCACGAACTGCTGAAAGAGAAAAAAATAAAAATATTTAACACTTATGTCGGCGAATTTGCCACCAGCATGGAAATGGCCGGAGCGTCAATCTCCCTTTTGAAACTGGACGATGAATTGAAAAGATTGATTTCAAAACCGGCCAATTCTCCATTTTTCACCCAGTTTCAATTGTAAACAGGAGCGGATGGAACGACTAACGACCGGAGATATCAAAACCATATTTCTTGAAATACAATCTATTGTTGACAGGGAAAAAGAAACCCTGACCCGATTAGACAGTGTGATGGGCGACGGAGACCTGGGCATAACTATGAGTCGTGCATTTCATGCTGCCTGCGATGAAGCAGAAAAATCTGAAGATCTTTCTGTTGGTAAATTGTTTATCCGGCTGGGCATGGTAATGGCAAAAACCTCGCCTTCTACTATGGGTACCTTGTTAGCCACCGGATTTATGAAAGGTGGAAAATCCATTGAGCCGGAGGAACAGATTGGTCTTGCAGAACTTGCAACATTTTTCGAGGT
>DATCAO010000123.1:0-2129 GCA_036512575.1 Puia sp. | reverse complement strand
GGAAACAAAAAAAAATTATCCCTTCGATTTTGAATTCCGGATCCGTTACCAGATTTCCGGGGATGAGCTCAGCACAGAATACCAGGTAACGAATACAGGCAGCGGCATCATGTTATTTTCTGTGGGCGGCCACCCGGCTTTTCGCCTGCCCCTGACCCGGGATACCCAGTTCTCAGATTATTATCTGCGCTTTGACGAAACGGAAAATCTCGCCCGATGGCCCATTTCCCCCGAGGGACTGATCCTGCCCAGACCCGTACCTGTATTGGAAGATTCCAACCGGATCAATTTAAAAAAATCACTCTTCTACCAGGATGCCCTGGTTTTCAAATACCCCGCTTCCTCCGACATCTCACTGCTCTCCGCAAAAACCACGCACGGACTCGTATTCCAGTCGGGAGAATTCCCCTTCCTGGGCATCTGGTCTGCCAGGGACGCCGATTTCGTCTGCCTGGAACCCTGGTGTGGCATTGCGGACGCAATCAACAGCAATCAGCAGCTGGAACAAAAAGAAGGCATCGAAAGAGCCATTGTAGGTAAGCCATTCAGTAGGCAGTGGCGTATTAAAGTTTTTTAAACCGTCGAATTCGGGATGGACGGCAGGGAACTTCGCTTTTTTATAGCGATCTTCGGGATGCTAAAAAGGATCATCTGTCACGCTATCTCAATATCATCATCACCAGCCTGAAAATGGCGCTGCAGGAATTCCGTTCCAATAAGCTGCGCACATTTTTGTCGCTGCTCGGCATTACCTTCGGAATCTTTTGCATCATCAGTGTACTGGCCACCATCAACAGCATGAAAACAGCTGTTCAGAACGATATCAAAACCCTGGGTACAAACACGGTATTCATTGACAAATGGGAATACCGGAACGATAATAATTATCCCTGGTGGCGCTACTACAAAAGGCCTACGCCCAAATATGAAGAACTCAAACAACTGAAAGACCGGGTGCCCATTATTGCGAATGCCACATTCATGACTCAGGACCAGTCGGTATTTGAATTCGGGAACGACATGCTCAATAATATCAATTATTATGGCGTGACGGAAGACTTCGCCCGGATCGAACATTTTAATATCGGCGACGGCCGTTATTTACAGCAGTCCGATTTTGACCAGGGAGCCAACAGCCTGGTGATCGGATATAATGTGGCGGAAAAAATATTTGTAAAAGCAGAACTGGCCATCGGTCAGACGGTCCGGCTCAAGGGCGGTAAACCCGCGATCGTTATCGGGGTGATTGAAAAACAGGGACAGAGTATGATGGATATGTGGGCTTACGACGACTGCATCATCATGCCCTATAAATTTCTGAAACAAATCATCCGCGACGATGATGCCCAGCCAAAAATTATTGTAGAGGGAAAAGAAAACGTCAGCATCCCGGCATTAAAAGATGAACTCACGGGTGCGATGCGTTCCATCCATAAACTCTCGCCCAACCAGGAAGATGATTATTCCCTGAACGATATTGAATCCTTCGCCAAATTCATGGACAGCATTTTCGCGAATATCAATATTGGCGGATGGGCCATCGCCGCCCTTTCGCTGATCGTCGGCATGTTCGGCGTCGCCAATATTATGTTTGTAACGGTTCGCGAACGTACGGCCCAGATCGGACTCAAAAAAGCACTCGGCGCTAAAAAAAATACGATCATCTCCGAGTTCCTGCTCGAATCTTCTTTTCTCTGCATCATCGGCGGACTGATCGGCCTGATTGCCGTTTTTGTACTGGCCGGCGTGATCTCCGCCATGTTCCATTTTAAAGTGACCATTCCCCTGGATATCATCGCCCTGGCGGTTGGTATCTGCCTGACCGTAGGTATCGTTGCAGGAATCATTCCCGCAGTCATAGCTGCGCGTCTGGATCCGGTTGTCGCCATCCGTTCCACCAACTGATTCCTTCAATCGCGGTATCTTTGCAGTCCATTGAAACGCACTTCGGTTACCATATTGGGTATTGAATCTTCCTGCGACGAAACCGCGGCCTCCGTTTGCCTTGATGGAAAAATCCTTTCCAATATCGTTGCCGGCCAGGATATCCATAGCCGTTATGGTGGTGTCGTGCCTGAACTGGCGAGCCGGGCACACCTGCAAAATATCGTACCCGTGGTTGATCAGGC
>DATCAO010000122.1:0-2100 GCA_036512575.1 Puia sp. | reverse complement strand
GCCCAGGGTTACACGGTAGGTATTCATCCATCCTGGCAAAGCGGGGATGAGCAAGCTGTTTTGATGGAAGAGGTGGATGAACTGGCTGCTATAACCGGATCACCGGTAAAATACAGTCGCCAGCATTATATTCGAATGAATTTACCTCAGACCTATCGGCGCCTGATCGACTCCGGTATTGATAAAGATTTTTCCATGGGCTACGGTTCCGCGAATGGTTTCCGTGCCTCTATCGCGTCTTCATTTTACTGGTACGATCTCAATTCAGAGAAAAAAACTTCTCTTTTATTGTTTCCATTCTGTTTCATGGATTCAAACGCTTTTTATGAAGATTTACTCAAACCCCAGGCCGCATTTGCCCAGCTGATGAATTACTACAGGAAAATAAAGGAAGTGAACGGTTTGATGGTAACCATCTGGCACAACAATTTTTTTGGAACGGATCCTTTGTTTGCCGGCTGGAAAGAAGTATACGAGGTATTTCTAAAAGACCAGATTTACTGGGATATGTAATTCGTATGTAAGGAGGATATATTCGAATTGTAAACAGTTGGTACGCTAATGATTTGAAAAAACACCGAAGTTTAATTCAAAATTCAATTTAAAATCTCATTTGCACATCTGCACAATTTCACATTAACCACATTGTGAAAATGTGGCTTGTATCCAACAGGAAACGACTGGTAAACTTCAACTAATGTTTAAAGTGTCTCATACCCGTAATCACCATCGCAAGTCCTACCTTTTTGCAAAATTCAATTGAATCCTTATCCCTGATGGATCCGCCTGGTTGAATGAAGGCGGTAATTCCTTCAGCGGCAGCGATGCGAACACAGTCGTCAAAAGGGAAAAAAGCATCTGAAGCAAGTACGGCACCTTTCAAATGGAAAGAGAATTGTTTTGCTTTTTCAATCGCCTGCCTGAGGGAATCAATTCGGCTGGTCTGGCCGCACCCTTTGCCGATGAGCTGTTTATCTTTTATCAGGGCGATCGCATTTGATTTCAGGTGTTTACAGACCAGGTTCGCAAATACCAGGTCCTCTTTTTCAGTTGTTGTGCATGGCCGGCCACCTACCTCATCCCATTTTAAATAATTTCCCTTGTCAGTGTCCTGCGTTAATATTCCTCCCAACAGGGATTTTCTCATCGTTGCGTGTGCAGGCTGATGAAAGAGCTGAAGCAGGATGCGGTTTTTTTTGGTCTTTAATAAAGCCAGCGCTTCTTCCGAAAAGGAGGGTGCGATCAATACCTCAAAGAAAATTTCATTGATGGCTTCCGCTGTGGGCAGGTCAATTTCATTATTGCATACCAGAACACCTCCGAATGCGCTTTCCGGGTCGCCGGCCAACGCATGGTCCCAGGCCTCCCGGGTCGTTTTACGGGACGCGATGCCACAGACATTGGTATGTTTGATTATGGCAAATACCGTCTTTTTATCAAATTCTCCAATGAGCTGTATTGCCGCATCAATATCCACCAGATTGTTGTAAGAAATTTCCTTACCATTCAGTTGCTTGAATATATTATGCCAATCGCCCTCAAAAAAAGCCTGTTGGTGTGGATTCTCGCCATAACGGAGATGTTTGATGCTTTTGGATGTCCCTGCAGGTTTTCCCGGATTGAAATATTCATGAATCGCAAGATCGTAACCGGCAACTACCTCAAATGCTTTTGCAGCAAGTTCCCTTCGCTGATCCCGGCTGAGTTCTCCTTGCTGACTTTCAAGTAGCTGTTCCAGAAGCGCATAATCTTTTTTATCTGCAACAACAGCTACATGAGAAAAGTTTTTGGCTGCAGCACGTATCATGGACGGACCGCCGATATCGATTTTTTCAATGATGGTTTTTTCATCCTTGGTTTGCGCAACCGTTTCCTCAAAGGGATACAGGTCTACAATCACCAGGTCAATTTCAGGTATGTGGAATTCCTTCATTTCAAGCAGATCCTTTTCTTCTTCCCTCCTCCCCAGAATCCCCCCAAATATCGAAGGATGAAGGGTTTTTACCCGTCCGCCCAGGATAGACGGATAACTGGTCAGTTCCTCCGCACCGGTACAGGCAATTCCAAGGGCTTCAATAAAAGATTTTGTGCCACCCGTAG
>DATCAO010000121.1:0-2417 GCA_036512575.1 Puia sp. | reverse complement strand
GCACAGGCCAATTATGTAAACGCCCTATATACAGCGGTACTCGCCAAAGTAGACTTCCTGAAAGCCATCGGTAAAATATAAACATGCCAAACCACCAGATTATGAATAAGATATTTTTATCAACACTGATTACCGGAACATTTTTAATGGTTTCCTGCTCCCAGACCAGCGATCCCATCGCAAAGAAAAAGGCTGAACTGCAGGCGCTGAAAGACCAGCAGGCTGCACTCACTGCGAAAATATCCAAGACAGAAGATGATTTGTCCAAAATCGACAGCTCCTCTGCGAAAAAGGAAAAAACAAAATTGGTTGCTTTCCAGGCGGTTACATCTGCTCCGTTCACCCATTATATCGAACTGCAGGGAAAGATTGACGCATTGAATATTGCATTCGTTACGCCGCGGAACGGAACAGGCGGGCAGGTGAAAGAAATCTACGTGAAGAAAGGAGATGTGGTCAGAAAAGGTCAGCTTTTGCTGAAACTGGATGATGCATTGCTGAAACAACAACTCGCAACCTATAAACAACAACTGGGTTTTGCCGAGGATTTGTATAACAGAAGAAAAAACCTCTGGGCACAGCAGATCGGATCGGAAGTAGAGCTGGTAACAGCCAAAAATCAGGTGGATCAGGCACAGCACCAGGTGGACTATGTGAATAAACAGATCGAACTGACCAATGTATACGCAGATATCAATGGCGTGGCCGATGACGTGAATATTCGTTTGGGTGAGTTCTTTTCCGGCAATAACCAGATCCGTATCGTCAACACGACGGATTTGAAAGCGGTCGCGCAGGTTCCGGAAAATTATCTGGGCCAGGTAAAAGTGGGGAGTAATATCAAAGTGGTGATACCGGAATTAAAAAATAAAACCATTGATACAAAAATTTCGGTCACTGGGAAAACGATCGATGCCAGTACGCGTAGTTTTTACATCGAAGCAAGACTTCCCTTTGACAAGGATTTTTACCCAAACCAGGTGGCATTAATCAAGATTCAGGATTATTCAAAAACCAATGCGATCACCATACCCCTCAATACATTACAAAATGATGAAAAGGGCAAATACACGATGGTGGCGATAAAAGACGGCGACCGCCTGCTCGCGCGAAAGAAGCCGATCGTTATCGGATTGATGTACGGCGATCAGGTGGAAGTCCTTTCAGGTATACAAGCGGGCGATCAGGTCATCACCGAGGGATATCAGGGATTATACGATGATCAACCCCTAACAACCAAGGCGCTGTGATTCAGTTTCTCAAACCATCAGAATCTTATTTATGACAACACTTGAAAATATAAAAGGGAAGATCAAGGAGTTTAAACCCACAAGCTGGGCCATCGATAACAAAACTTCAGTCTACCTCCTGATCATTTTTGTGACCATACTGGGCGTCAATAAATTTGTTACCACGCCAAAGGAACAATTTCCCGATATCGTTATTCCCACCATTTATGTGCAGACGACTTATGTGGGGAATTCTCCCAAGGATATCGAAAATCTGGTAACCCGTCCGATAGAGAAGCAAATCAAAGGAATTACCGGTGCTAAGATCAATAAGCTGACCAGCACATCTGTTCAGGATTTCTCGGCCATCATTGTGGAATTCGAAACAGATGTAAAAACGGATGTCGCTTTACAAAAAGTAAAAGATGCTGTGGACAAATCTAAAACCGACCTGCCCACCGATCTGACTACGCAGCCCAATGTTGTGGAAGTCAGCTTGTCAGACCAGCCCATCATGTATGTAAATGTGAGCGGCAATTACGATGGACAGCATTTGAAAAAATTTGCGGATGACCTGAAAGATAAACTGGAAGAACTGTCCCAGATTAACCGGGTTGATGAGGTAGGGGCTCCGGAACGTGAGTTTCAAATCAATGTGGATAATTTCAAAATGCAGAGCGCCAATATCACCTTCAACGACATCGCCAATGCGGTAGCCAACGAAAACCTGGACATGTCCGGAGGATTACTGGAAGTGGGCAATATGAAAAGGACGCTTCAGCTAAAGGGCCAGTTTAAAACAGCGGCGGATATTTCCCAGATCGTTGTCAGGAATACTTCTGCGGCTCCGATATATCTGAAGGATTTTGCGACCATACTGGATACCGTTAAGCAGAGTGAAAGTTATGCGCGGCTGAATGGCAACAATGTCGTGACCCTAAACATTATTAAGCGCAGTGGCGAAAATTTAATTGAAACTTCTGATGAAGTGAAACGCGTGGTCAGTGAAATGCAGGAGAGCCAGCAGTTGCCCAAAAAACTGGATGTGGTTATAACCGGTGATCAGAGCAGAACCACCAGAACTTCTTTTAACGACCTGGTGAATTCCATCGTGATCGGATTTGTGCTGGTGTTGGTGATCCTGATGTTTTTTATGGGTGTCACGAATGCTTTTTTTGTTGCGCTTTC
>DATCAO010000120.1:0-3201 GCA_036512575.1 Puia sp. | reverse complement strand
CAGGATCAATGTAAAGAGAAGGCCCGCTACCAGTATCACCATGGCCACTCCGACGACTACAAGAGATTGCCTGAACAGCGTTTCCGTTCTTATTTTTCCGCTGGAACCTATCGCCTTCTTCATAATTATTAATTATCAATTATTAGTTATTAATTGTTCATTGCTAACGCTGTCCTGTTCGCGTTAACAATGAACAATTGACAACTGACAATTATAAAATCTCCTTGCCGTCGTAAGTAGCTGATTTCAGAATCTTCTCAGCCACCTTAATTGCCTCTTTTGATAAAGGCGAATAATTCAGCGGTTCGCAAAACTTTTGCCCGTCATGAATATTCCACCACAACAATTTCAGGAGTTCCTTAGCCTTAGCAGCGGAACGGCCGTTATAGTTCTGTTCCTTGTAGATCAGTACCCAGGTAAAACCCGCAATCGGATATCCGTCCGCAGCATCGGTATCTGTAATAAATATTTTAGAATCGTCCGGTAGTTTCACATTCCCGGCAGCAGTTACCGAAGCGATGGAAGGCATAATGAATTTGCCTTTCTTATTTTGGATCTTCGCATAGTCCAGTTTATTCTGCAGTGCATAAATCAGTTCCACATATCCAATACCACCCGGTGTTTGCTTAACGAGACCAGCGACACCTTCGCTGCCTTTTCCACCAAGACCTGCGGGCCAGTTTACAGATCCGCCGCTACCTACTTTGGATTTCCAATCGGGACTCACCTTGGACAAATAATTCGTGAAAATATTAGTTGTTCCACTTCCGTCTGAACGGTGAACTACCAGGATCGGCAGTGCAGGTATGCTTACGCCTTTATTTATGGAAGTAATTTTTGCATCGTTCCACATTTTTATATTCCCCAGGAAGATATTTGCAATGATGTCCGGGGTGAGGCTGATATTATTGTTGTCACCGGGCAGGTTATAAGTGATCACCACTGCCCCTGAAGCCTGCGGAATATGCAAAGCAGGCACGCCCATTTTGGCGGTCTGTTCATCGTTCAGTGGACCATCTGATGCACCAAAGTCAACCGTTTTATTGGTGAGCTGCAGGATGCCTCCGCCAGAACCAATGCTCTGGTAATTCACCTGAATTCCGGTTCTCTGATTGTAATCAGCAAAAATTTTAGAGAACAGGGGATTGATGAACGAGCTTCCTGCACCCAAAATGGTCTTGTCGTCCTGTGCGGACACTTTTGTCTGCATGCCAACGGCGCCAACGATCAGCATTGCAGCAGCGGCGATGTTTTGTTTTAAGGATCCTAAAAACTTTTTCATGATGTATAATTTAATTTGTAGTTGACTTCATTAAAAACCGCCGTTATCATAGTTCTTACCAAAAGCAAAGAAAAAGGTCAGTCGCAATAACAGGTCATGGTCCTTATTGGAAGCGATTTGCGAGGAATAGCTGTTATACCATATGTTCGGCATGAAATGTATGCGGGGCATTGGACTGTAATCCAGGCCGGCGGTGATGAACTGTTGTTTATAGGTCTGATCGCCGGTTGATGCATAAGTAACTGTATTCTGGCCACCTGCATTGATACCATAAGTAGTAGTGAAGGAATTATCATTATAATTTCCTGTATTGCCGGTGTATTTACTATAAACCGACTTGTTGACCTTGTTATTTGGGTTGTACATATCATAGCGCGCAAAAAACCTGAGTTTTTTCGGTATGATGTCCCCATGAATATAAAATGATATCCCGGATGCTGCTATACTCAGGGTATCGGTGCCCCCCGCCGTTTTAACAGCAAAGTTGTCGTTCTTCAGATTGTTCACATAACCTTCCACACCGATCGTGTAACCCGTACCAGGATTCATGCTCTTGTCGGTTGCGGAACTATTCCAGGCCAAAAAGCCCTTGAACATTTGTCTTGCATGATGCCACTGTGGGATCCAATTCAGTCTGTCGTAGTCAGCATATAAATCGACAACAACATGTTTATGGGCAAAATATGCCCAGACATCCCCATAAAACCATTTGTACTGTGAATTATCGGGCCGGTCGCCGGTTCCGTTAGCAGCCATCAGATCGTATCCAAAATTTTTGGTTGCTGGATCAAAAGCACCCTGCAAACCGACACCTAAATCATATGATCCGGTTCGGCGTATATCAATGATTGTTCTTTCAATAGATCTGTAACTCCATACTTTTTCCGACAACTCGGGGAAAGATGGCGTAGCAAATTGTCCGACCAAAAGGTCCGTTCCCTTAAAAATTCCTTTCCAGCGAATGAACATTTGTTTGACGAAAAAAGTCAGCTTATTGTTCAGGGTTAAATCTCCTGTTGAACTACCGTTGGCATTTAAAACAAATGTGCCATTGGCTGGTGGGCTTCCCGCAGGAAAATTGTCCTCTGCGGCGAGTAACAGACTTGCTGAGAATTTCTTACTGATATTGTAATCATAACCCAGATAAATTCGACGAAAAGCAAACTCATTTCTGTTCTTGGGTATTCCCGTATACTGGTTGGCGTTGCCGCGGGTTAAGGAATCGGCGTGTCCCTTGTAAGCAAAATCACCAAACGCGTAACCCCAGATGCGTCCTGTGTTTTCCTGACCCGCCTTATAAAGCGAGTCATTACTAAAAACATACTGTCCTTCTGAAGAATTATAGCAAAAAGCAAAAACCATAATTAGAAGAGATAATCGAAAGAACGTTTTGGTTAATTTCCTTCTCATAAAAATTGTTTTAAGAATTGATTTGGCAACAAAAGAAGGTTGTCCCTGTGAATGGAATGTTACCTGAATATTACCAAAATGTTACCAGCATCACCGAAAGGCTGTAACCGCAGAGTTAACGGTCAGTTTATATAGAATTAATGATTTGGTAACCTGTAAAACGCCGCGATTTCCCGTTCAATCTGAATGTTATATTTGAAAAAAACGGGTTCTCCACATCATGTCATTTTTCTCAGAAAATCAGATCCGCAAACGACATGCTGAGTTTATGGGATTGAAGAAATATGCTGATAAGCTGATTTTTTTTGACCATCTCTTCGGCATCATTCCTTTTCCCTTCCCGGATTTCGATCCGGAACTCGCCTTCCTGTTTCAAAAGGAGAAAATGGAAGAACTAACGGCCATCTATAAAAAAGAACGAAACAACCGTGGTCTGACAGAAAAAAAATTCTCCTATCGTGAAGATTTTATTTTTAATATCAGGCCAGCCAATTCAAACAGTGCTGTTT
>DATCAO010000119.1:0-2640 GCA_036512575.1 Puia sp. | reverse complement strand
CGTATCGGCGTGTCCCAGGCATATTTCGTGTTAGTCTTTCCGCCGACCAGTCCCCAATTGATCGCCCCAATATTTTCCTTTTTCAGCATGGGCATGATATTGAAAAAAGTACTGTTGCGTAAACGGGCCATATATTCCGTGCAAATCAGCGGACGGCCATACTTTCTCAAAGTATCGATGGCTTCCTGATGTGCTTTTTCCGGCTCATAATTATGATAGGTGATCACATCAGAAGATTCGAGCTGAAAATGGTTGAGTTCCGTCAATTCCTGGCTCCAGACACCCGCAGATAAAGGCTGGCTTGGATTGATTTCCCTCGACCATTGAAAAATATTTTTCAGAAGTGGCAGGCTTTTATTCCGGTATCCGGAATTACCGGGCTCATTGTACAGGTCCCAAAGTAAAATGCGGTTATCATTTTTGAATGTATGCAATACGTCTTTCACATAAGTCTCCAACAGGTTCATCAAATTCGGGTCATCATAAAGTAATTTTCCGGGATCCCTTAACCAACCCGAATTGTGAATACCCGGTTTCGGCGCGGGCTGGGTACCTGTATGATAGGTTTCATTCCAGCAGTCGTCAAAAAAAACGAAAATGGTCTTAATTTTTTTTCTGTCAGCGATGGCGAGGTACTGGTTCAAGCGTTTTTTAAATCCCTCCGGATCCTGTTGCCAGGCCAGGTGATGCAGGAATACGCGCATACAGTTGAGTCCGATTGCCTGTGCAAAGCCAAGGTCCCGGGAAATAGTCGCCGTATCGAAAGTTTCCGCCTGCCACATTTCGAGCTGGTTGATCGCGGTACTCGGAATAAAATCGCAACCCCGCAACCAGCCTTTGTCTGCATACCATCTTACAGCTTCTGTTTTTGCCCAGACCGGCCGGGCAGTTTGCGCTGAAATTTCATGCAGAAAGCAAAAACATAAAAAAACAATCAATGATCTTTTCATATGATTTCAGAAAAATTGAACATTAAGTATTTGAACACCCGGCCCGGGTGGTTATTTATTTATTGTTGAAAATCGGTACACCGTCCGCTCATGAAAAGTCTGGCCGGGTTCCAAAATCGTATTCGGGAATCCGGGTTGGTTGGGCGAATCCGGAAAGTGCTGGGTTTCCAGGCAGAATGCTCCATGCTGAATTATTTTTTTTCCATCATGCCCGGTTAAGTGTCCGTTCAGGAAATTACCTGTGTAAAATTGAATTCCGGGTTGCGTGGTCCACACCTCCATTTTTCTTCCTGATCCCGGGTCGAATACAACGGCAGCCACTTCGAATGAAGGGTTTTTTTTATCCAGCACGTAATTATGATCATAACCGCCTTTCACTTTGTCCAACCGGCTTCCTATTTTTTTTGCAGTCAGAAAATCCATCGGTGTATTACTTACGGGAGCAAGCGCTCCGGTTGGAATCAGGGAGTCGTTTACCGGAGTAAAAAGTTTAGCATATATGGTCAGTTCTTCATTGAGTATGTTGGAATCTTTTCCCGCCGATAAATTAAAATAAGCATGGTTTGTCAGATTGACCGGTGTTTTCTGTTCAGTCAATGCAGTGTAGTCAATCTCCAGGCCATTTGCCGCATTAACCTTGTAAACCACTTTTACCGTCAGGTTTCCCGGGAATCCTTCTTCTCCATTGGGGCTGCTGTAGGTTAACGAAAGACTTGAATCATTTACCTGGTTAACCGTCCAGATCACTTTATCGAATCCTTTCAGTCCTCCATGCAGTGTATTGCCGCGGTCGTTGCCCGCGAGGGTATAGGTTTTTCCATCCAAACTGAATTGGGCATGATTGATCCGGTTGGCATATCTGCCCACAATCGCCCCAAAATAAGGATTGCCCTTTTGTAAATAACCCGACAAAGAATCGTAACCCAGTATTACGTTCCCTGGATTACCCGATCTGTCCGGTGTCCACAACTCCAGCAGGGTGGCTCCATAGTTGGTAACTACTGCTTTTAGTCCCTGGTTATTTTTGAGTGTGTACGCATAGACCGTATCCTTCCCGATCGTTCCGTAAAATTTCTTATTGCCATTTTCTGAAACAATAATCGCTTTATTTTTCTCCGGTAACTGCTGACAACCCTGTAACAGGAGGGCAAAGACATATGAAAATCCGAAAACGAATATTCTGCTCATGGGAGATATTTTGTTTTAGCAACCAATCTAATCTTCCAAAGATATCCTGGAATCAGTATGAAATTAATCTTTATTCATTTCCCGGTTTCATCATCCTGGCGATTCTCTGGCTTTGAAATCGTCCAGGCAGTGATCAATCCCTGTTTAAGGAACGCGTTTAAGGGACTAATTGATTTATCTTAGCGAGCAAATTGAATACCATGCGCCGGATGACCTATCTGTTGATATTCCTATTTGCAGGTTTGCTGAACACCCATGCCCAGCCAACCTACCAGGTCTCCCTCCGTCCACAGGTTCACTTTTCTCCCCAAACCGGCTGGATGAACGATCCCAACGGATTAGTTTATTTCAGGGACGAATACCATATGTTTTTCCAATATTATCCTGACAGTATCGTCTGGGGCCCCATGCACTGGGGTCATGCCGTCAGTAAAGACCTGATGCATTGGAAACAGGAGCCTATTGCTTTATATCCCGACAGCCTGGGTTATATTTTTTCCGG
>DATCAO010000118.1:0-2298 GCA_036512575.1 Puia sp. | reverse complement strand
TCAATACCCTTGTCCCTTTTCTGGTTTGTAAATTCCTCAATCAGGATACCATTCTTGGTGACCAACCCGATCAGCATGATCATACCGATCTCAGAAAATATATTCAGCGTCTGATTAAAAACCCATAAACTCAGTAAAGCACCCGCCAGCGCCAGAGGCACGGTGAGCATGATGGCAAAGGGATCCACAAAACTTTCAAATTGTGCGGCAAGCACCAGGTAAATTAAAATCAGCGCCAGCCCAAAAGCAAATAATATATTGGAAGAACTTTCCGCGAAATCCCTGGACGTCCCCGTAAGCGCGGTCTGGAATGTCGGGTCCAATACCCGCGATGCAATGGCCTGCATGGATTTGATCCCGTCCCCTACCGTCTGGCCTTCCGAAAGCGACGCGGAAATGGTGGCTGCCTTATACCGGTTGAAATGATACAAGGTGGAAGGATTACTATTCTGCTCCATCTTCAACACGGCCGTTAGTGGAATCAGATCCCCTTTTGTATTTCGTACGTATAGATTGGTCACATCCGTCGGTTCATTCCGGTCGCCCCGGTCAACCTGTGCGATCACCGGATACTGATACCCGTTCTGAATAAAATAAGCAAGCCTGCCCCCGCTGAATGCGGCCTGCATGGCTGAGATCACATCAATAGTCGAAAGTCCCAGGTCCCTGATCTTAATCCGGTCCAGGCTGATATCCAGTTCCGGTTTATTGAACTTCAGGTTCACGTCCACATTGGAAAAGGTTTTATCCTTCCGCACTTCGGCAAGGAATTTAGGAAGCGCTTCCTTCAACTTTTCCAGATCCTGGTTCTGCAAAACAAATTGAACCGGGAGACTCGTCCTGGAACCCGATCCGACAGCAATCGTTTGTTCCTGGATCACAAATAACCGGGCATCAATGAAGCGACCCAGCTTTTTTTGCAGGTCGTTTGCAATTTCATTCTGCGATCTTTTCCTATGACCGGGTGGCAGGAGTCCGATGCGGGGCTGTGAGGTATTGTTGGAAGGCCCTGCCGGCGTGCGGACGAAAACAAAATCCCTTTCCGGAATGGAATCATATAGGAAATTGGCAACGCTGTCTGAAATATTCGACATATAACTGAAGCTGGTGCCCTCCGGCGCGGTAGCCGTCATTCGAATAGAACTCCTGTCTTCTAGCGGAGCGAGTTCGCTTTTTAAATTATTCAATAAAAAAACAACCATTACGCCACAGACCCCCAGGATCACCCAGGCAAACCATCGGATGCGTAAAAAACTGACCAGCATCCTGCGATAGCCATTTTCCATGCCCCTGAAAAAAGGTTCCGTTCTTTCATAGAATTTTCCATGCGACGCACCTTTGCGGGTAAGCACAACATTAAGCACCGGAGTTATGGTGAGCGAAACAAAAGCAGATATCAGTACGGCTGCAGCAAGCACCACGCCGAACTCGCGAAACAGCCTGCCCACAAATCCCTGCAAAAAAACAACAGGCATAAATACGACGGCCAATGTGAGTGAAGTGGAAATGACAGCAAAAAATATTTCCTTACTTCCCTCAACAGCGGCTTTGCGCAGGGGCATGCCGCCTTCCAGTTTACGGAATATATTTTCCGTTACCACAATACCATCGTCCACCACGAGTCCCGTGGCCAGCACGATGGCCAGCAGCGTAAGGATATTGATAGAAAATCCGGCCGCATACATAATAAAAAATGTGGCGATCAGGGATATCGGAATATCGATCAGCGGACGAATGGCAATGAGCCAGTTGCGGAAAAAGAAAAAGATCACCAATACCACCAGTGCAAAAGCGATTATGAGTGTGTCTTTCACTTCATTCAGCGACTGGCGGATATTAATCGTATTATCGATCAGGACACTAAACTCCAGGTCCGCCTTGTTGGACTGTTTGATGATTTCCAGTTTCTTGTTGAACTGGTTGGCAATTTCAATGTTGTTGGCACCGGGCTGAGGAATGATGGCCAGACCCACGGCATTCACACCATTAAATTTCCAGCTCTGTTCCGGATTCTGCGGACCGAGTTCGATCCGCGCAATATCACCAAAACGAACGATCCCCGTGCTGTCCTCCCGGATGATCACGTTCCGGAAATCCGCTTCACTGGTGAGGCGTCCCTTGGTCTGAATGGTGAGTTCCGTATTATTCCCATAAATTTTACCGGGCGGTATTTCAACATTTTCTGAACGGAGTACGGCAGAAATATCATTATACGCCACATGGTATGCACTCATTTTATCCGGGTTAAGCCAGATGCGCATGGCGAATCCCTTGTCGCCAAATACGTTCACGGAACTG
>DATCAO010000117.1:0-2974 GCA_036512575.1 Puia sp. | reverse complement strand
CTGCTATTGGGAGCCCGGATCATTACAGGTCTTTTCGGCGGTGTGATCGGCTCCATATCGATGGCCATAGTGGCTGACCTGTTTGATTTGCAACACCGCGGCCGGGTAATGGGTTTCATGCAAATGGGTTTTGGGGCCAGCCAGGTACTGGGTATTCCGATTGGTTTGTACCTGGCGAATGTCTGGGGCTGGCATGCCCCCTTTCTTTGGGTGGCCGCCATGGCGATAGTTATCGCTATTTTAATCGTAGTCAGAATGCGTCCGCTTACCAAACATCTTGCCGTACAACAGGACAAATCTGCTTTCACCCACCTGCTGCATACCATCGGCAAAAAAGATTACCGGGTCGGGTTTACAGCCACGGCATTATTGTCCATCGGTGGTTTCATGATGATGCCCTTTGGAAGTGCTTTTGCCATTAACAATTTAGGAATTACCCAGCATCAATTGCCCTTATTGTTTATGATAGCCGGGATCAGCACCCTGATCGTGATGCCCCTGATTGGAAAATTGAGCGACAAAGTCGATAAATTCAGAATATTTACCCTGGCCTCGGCATGGATGATTGTTATGATATTGATTTATACCAACCTATCCGCAACACCGCTCTATCTGGTGATTATGCTTAATGTACTCATGATGGCCGGCATTATGAGCCGGATGATCCCCTCCGGAGCGCTGATTTCTGCTATTCCCGTGATGCAGGATCGCGGTGCATTCATGAGCATCAATTCATCCCTGCAGCAAATCGCCGGGGGTATCGCCGCCGCATTTGCCGGTTTGATTGTGGTACAAAAGGATAAGTTTAGTCCCCTGGAGCATTACAATACACTTGGGTATATTATTGTTTGCATTACGATACTCAGCGTGTTTTTGTTATCCCGCGTCAGCGCACTCATAAAGAGGAAAACAAATGAACCAAAGAAAGAGCCCCCTATTGCAGTTGAGGAACTGGAATTGTTGTAAACAGTCCCTCATTTAATCTTTTAAATCAAATGTCCAGGACCAGTTTTTGAATTGAAATTCCGGATTCCTGTTTTTAGCCAGGCCAACGAATTCCCTTAGTTCCTTACTACCCGATTCGATGTAAAACCTGATTTTTTGTTCCTGATTATACTCGTCTGTATAATGAAGGCTATACTCCCAATACCAGATGGCACCCGTTTTTATCCTGTTCATCCGCATATTCAGCCAGCTGACCTGCTTAAGTGGAATCACCTGTTCCTCTTGTGATAGTACATGAGTAATATACAGATTGTCCTGATCGAATGCGATCACCCTCCGGTTTTTAAAAAAATATTGAACCACCAGATAAGAAGAGGTAAAGAGGATGGCTTCGAATGCAAGGCTGGCCCATACCGGCCAGGGATCATGCGGCAGTTTTGTCAATAGAATGAATGAAAAGAGAAACAGGAAAAACGAAGTCCCGATTTTGAACCAGACTGAGAATTTGACAGACAACCGCGTGCGCATCAAGCATTTAATTTAGAAAATTATTGTCTTGAATAATAGTGTTTGTAAAAATAGCTGGTCCCATCGTGCTCAGTTTTAACAACCTGTTTTTCTATCAGGTCATCGGCACCGTACCAATAGTTTTGTGTGATCGTGGAATTATACTTGTAGCCAGGCGTGAACGAATGACTTTCTTCGAAATACCGTTTTTCCTGTTTTACCCTTCTTTTGTCATCATAAAAAAACTCCAGCATCAAATTGTCGGGCGAAACATCCGTCAGATAAATTCTTTCAATATTTTTTTTGGTATCTAATCTGTACACGTTGGTAAACACCACCTCATAATTGGAGTCGTAATTGTTGATCTCATCAAGAATTCCATTCTTGTAAGTGTAAGTTCTTTGAAGAAAGCGGTCTGAACTCCCGCTCTTGCGATATGATTTGACAATATGCGCTGCCGAATCGTAAAGATTTTCGAAGACCGTGATTTTGTATTTATTCAACGAGTCACCGAAATATTCATATAATTTTTCAGTAATATTATTTCCCGCGCTGTCATATTCATAGAGGTAAAGTTCTTTTTGATAACGGGTAGATTTGAACAGGTCAATGGTTTTAGCGGTAACCTCCTTTTGTAAAAGTTCATCTTCCAGATAACTCAGTCGGTTAACGCGGACTATTTCCCCTTTTGCCTTTACATTGAATTCGTCCCTTTCGGTAAGGTTACCAACAGAGTCGAAATACTGGATCATGATTAAAGCACTGTCGCGACCCTTCTCCTGAGATTTAAAATAATACACAGAATCCTGGTGCACACCATTTTTTTTTATGCCGGATGGCTTAACCTGTAGCCATGTGGGGTTGAGTGTGGTGATGGTCGTTTTACCTGTGACTGATAATTGGGAAAAACAGGAATAACAGATACCGGAACTAAAGATGAGCAGGGGTATTCGTTTCATATATACGATTCAGAGCCTGCTCAAGATAATTAAAGAAGTGATATTTTCAGATAAGTGTAAACACTCATACTCAATGGTGATTGCGATCTGAATGCTCATATACTGCCTATGGGTTTTCAAGTACACATTCGTTTTTAACAAACTCCATTAAAAAGGGATCTTTTTAAATCCATATATTTATATGTGTTTTGTTATCAATATGCCCAAAAATTAAATGGACCTTTGCAGATTTTACGTCTTTTACTTTGAAACTTCAACCACCCTGAGAAGCCCCTGTTTAACCTCATGAAAAATACCCTGCTCATTTTAATATTGGTTCCATTTTTTTCTTCCGCACAAAAATTTTATTTGCAGGCAGGTGCAGGTTATCAGTTTCCATCATCTTCAGCTAACAAGGGATATGCGATTGAGTTAAGTACGGGTGTTCAGCTGGGCTCTCACTTCCGCTTAGGCGTTGGAGGCTCATACCTGGAAGCAAATCATTATGTTGATGCTGCATTTGTGCCCGTATATGTGGATCTGAGACTAATGGGCAAAGGCAAATTAAAACCCTATGTTTTTTT
>DATCAO010000116.1:0-2991 GCA_036512575.1 Puia sp. | reverse complement strand
TTATAATGGTGATCTGGATGGATTTCCATTAGATCCGCAAACCCTGGTTGTAGACCTACAAGGACTTCAACAAGGGATGGAATTTTATTCGCCCGCATATGAAACCAACCAACAATATTTGAATAGACATCCGGATTTTAGAACACTGTTATATTGGAATCCCAACGTTTATACAGATAGTACGGGTAACGCCACTATCAGTTGGTTTACCTCCGATCTTCCTGGCAATTACGTCATTGTTGTCAACGGAGTATCTCAATCAGGATTATTAGGATTCAATAACCGGCTTTTCGACGTCTTAATTCACTAAAGGCTTTAAAATATTTTACACGTATTTAAGACAAACATAATAAGATAGACAGATGAATAAAATTAGATACTTTCTTTTATTTGTAATCATGATGGGTTGCAGGCAATCTTATCTACCGCCGATTAGTGCGACCAATCATACCTTTCTGGTGATCGAAGGTTATATTGACGCCGGCACGGATTCGACCCAAATACGGTTGACCAGAACCATAAGTTTTGGAGATACTTCGGCGATTGCAACTGAGTTGAATGCGCTGGTTACAATTGAAGGTGACGGTGGATATGTTGGTCAGGTTTTGGAAAAGGGAAATGGATATTACGAGTCATCGCCGTTAGCGCTTCCGATTAATCAACAATACAGGTTAAAGATCCAAACTTCCGATAATGATATATTCGCTTCAGAATATTCATCCATCGTCACTCCACCAGCCATTGATAGTATCAGTGTAAGTGTCGCACCTGATGGGGCGACTCTATATGTGAATACACAGGATACATCATCGGCACCACGGTATTACCGATGGGATTTCCTAGAGACTTGGGAATACCGGTCGAGTACCAAAGTTGGTACAGTTTCAGTGCTTATTTATGCAAACGGACAGATGAGAACTCGTTTGCCTCCAGAACAAATTTACCGTTGTTGGCAAACAACCAAATCAACAAATATTATTATTAATTCATCGGAGAAATTGTCACATGACATTATATACAAACAGCCTTTGTTATTTATTCCCATTTCTTCCACGAAAATTGGTTTTGCTTATAGTATGCTGGTAAGTCAATATGGATTGGACAGGAATGCTTTCCTATATTGGGATAATTTAAGCAGGAACACCGAAAATCTTGGCTCCGTATTCGACGCACAGCCATCTTTAGTTACTGGTAATATTCACTGCATCACTCACCCGGAAACACTGGTACTCGGCTATATTAGTGTGACTAGCGCCAGCAAAAAGAGAATTGTTTTTCAGCGCGCTGATCTCCGTTATCCGGAAACTCCCCTCCCTACACCTGATTGCGAAAAAGCGGTATCCGTGTCTAAAGATCAATTTTATAACTTTTTTTCAACCGATCAGCCTTTATACTACATCCCATTGTATTATTCGGGTTGGCCCGTCCTTCCAGTGGATACCAATATCGTAATCGGCACGTTGCCCATTTGCTCTGACTGTCGTTTTTATAATGGCACTAACATAAAACCAGGGTATATGCCTTAAACAAAAAATTATTGGGCTTGAAGCCTTCCCGATTTTCGGACAGTAATAGTTAAGACTGATTACTGCCATTGACCTTGACCCCAACATCGGACAGTGCTAAAGTGGATTTTTCGGGCTGTTTTTATACATTTCAATCACCTGGTTTGGCGTCAGATCATTCAGCGAACTGTGTGGTCTGAAGTTGTTGTACTCGTCTCGCCATGCTTCTATTTTTTCTGTTGCATCATCCATCGATAAGAACCAGTTCACATTTAAACACTCATCGCGGAAGCTACCGTTAAAAGATTCAATAAACGGATTATCGGTTGGTTTTCCTGGTCTTGAGTAATCTAAAATTACTTTATTTTCATAAGCCCACCGGTCAAAATCCTTGCTGATAAATTCGCTGCCGTTATCAACCTGTATTCTTTCGGGAATGATTCTATGTTCCGTTTTTATCTCTTCCATGATCCGAACCACATCAATTCCGCGTATCGATTGTCCGACACGAATGGCCATACACTGGCGACTAAAATTATCCACTAAAGTTAAGGCCCTGAATTTTCTGCCATCAAAGAGCTGGTCGGCTACAAAATCCATCGAGCAACATTGATACATACGGTCAAGTCCTGGTCGTTCCAAACGGTGTGCAGCAGCTTTGTTTCTCCTTGGTCGTTTACTTCTTAGATTAAGCCCTTCCTCCTTGTAAATGCGGTGTATGCGCTTCTTATTGTCCTTCCAACCTTCACGCCTCAGTAATGTGTGAATACGCTTATATCCATATCGTACACGAGTGGCTGCAATCTCTTTAATGCGTTCTCTGACCGCACGGTCTTCTCTGCGTAAACTTTTATAATACCAGGCAGATCTGTAGAGCCTGATTACAGAACAGGCTCTACAGATCGGAACCTTGTAATCTTTTTGCAGCCCTTCGGCCAGTCCTTTCAACTGGCGAACCTTCAAAGCTTTTTTTTTAAAACATCCTGCAACATCTGTTTATCCAAGCTCAGGTCTGCAACGATCTGCTTCAACTTACTGTTTTCTTCCTGAAGTTGTCGCAGCTGTCGAAGTTCAGAAATACCCAGACCTCCATACTTTTTCTTCCAGTTGTAAAATGTTGCTTCACTGATGCCCATCTTCCGGCAGACCTCCGAGACTGCTACACCGGTTTCAGTTTGCTTGATCGCAAAGACAATTTGTGCTTCGGTAAATTTTGACTTTTTCATGAGCGAAAATTCTACTTTTTAAGTTATGAATAATCGCCCGATTTTCTACTTTTGGCTGCCCGGTTTATTGGGAGAAGGTCACAACATTGTATAACATTTAAACAATAAACCACTATATATGTTAGTTCACACTTTTCAAGGTATAGACATTGTCGATTTAAAAAATCAAGTAAGTATGCTGACCTCTAAAATTCCAGCATCGCCTAAGTTTATTTTGCAATCTCAATCAACAGTTAATGTCCAGGTTGGAGCGGTGAGAG
>DATCAO010000115.1:0-4341 GCA_036512575.1 Puia sp. | reverse complement strand
CGTATTATTACTGGACCGGGTGCCGACCGAACTTACTGAAGCGGAATCAGCGAAAAAACTAACACTGGAAAATCCGGCTGTAAAAAACAGGATTGTGAATGAAGCCCTGGCTTCAGCCATTAAATCCAATCCGTCGCCGGTTTATACTGCTGATGTGGTGAAGCGGATCCAGACAGGCAATTTTACCGAACATATGAAAGATATATCCGCCTGCGACTGGATCATTGAAGTGGTGGTAGAAAAGCTGGACGTTAAGCAGGCAATATTTACTGAAGTGGAGAAATGGCGAAAACCCGGTACACTCATCAGTTCCAATACATCGGGCATACCCATACACCTGATGAACGAAGGACGCTCGGATGATTTCAAAAAACATTTTTGCGGAACACATTTTTTCAATCCTCCCCGTTACCTTCGACTGCTTGAAATTATTCCCACACCTGAAACAGATCCCGAAGTAATCCGGTTCCTGCTCGAATACGGTGATCTTCATCTGGGTAAAACAACAGTACTCTGCAAAGACAGTCCAGCATTTATTGCCAACCGGGTGGGCGTTTTCAGCATGATGGCCATATTCAGACTGATGGACAAAATGGGGCTGACGATTGACCAGATCGAAACGCTTACAGGTCCGATTATCGGCAGGCCCAAATCCGCAACCTTTCGCACAGCAGATGTGGTGGGTCTGGACACGCTGGTAAAAGTAGCGAGGGGCGTTTATGAAAATTGTCCTTCAGATGAAGCGCGGGATGTTTTTCTGGTTCCGGCCTGGCTGGACAAAATGATTGGCAACAACTGGCTCGGCGATAAAACCGGTCAGGGCTTTTTCTCCAAAAAAAAATCAGCTGGCGGGGAGCGAGAAATATTCACACTCGATCTCAACAG
Source organism: Puia sp. (assembly GCA_036512575.1). Classification (GTDB taxonomy): domain Bacteria; phylum Bacteroidota; class Bacteroidia; order Chitinophagales; family Chitinophagaceae; genus Puia. The sequence goes on along the minus strand of DATCAO010000115.1, from coordinate 3,456 downwards.
TTTTGAATATAAACCCAGGGAGAAAAGTAAATTTCCCGGGGTGGAAACGGCCAGGTCTATCGATGATCTGAAAGAAAGACTTAAACTACTCATCAGGAGCAAAGATCCTTCTGGGGATTTCTACCGTCAGTTTCATTACGCATTATTTGCTTATGTATCCCATCGCATTCCTGAAATCAGCGATGAATTGTTTCGACTGGATGATGCCATGCGCGCAGGTTTCGGCTGGGAGATCGGTGCTTTTGAAACCTGGGATCTTTTTGGTATGGAAGAAACAGTTAAGAAAATGGAGGCTGCCGGATATCCGGTGGCGGACTGGGTAAAAGAAATGCTAACCGCAGGGATCACGGGTTTTTACAAAGTGGAAAACGGAGAAAAACTGGCTTATTCGCCAGGAGAAAAGAAATATATTTCGGCCGTTACGGGCGACCCGCATGCATTCATCGTGATGCGGAATTTCGAAAACCAAACCATCTGGAAAAATTCGGCCGCCCGTTTATACCATCTCGGCGATGAGGTGCTTGGCCTGGAGTGGTATACCAAACTGGGAACCATTGGCGGCGAAGTACTCGAAGGCATTCAGCGCTCCATTGGCATCGCAGAAGAGAAATACAAAGGCCTGGTGATAGCCAATGAAGCGGCTAATTTCTCAGCGGGCGCCAATGTGGGTATGATCTTTATGCTTGCGGTGGACCAGGAATTTGAAGAACTGGATATGGCCATCCGATTGTTTCAGAATACCATGATGCGGGCACGATATTCTGCCATTCCTGTAGTAGTGGCTCCACAGGGACTCACATTGGGTGGCGCCTGCGAACTGAGTCTTCATGCAGATAAGGTGGTGCCGGCGGCAGAATCCTATATCGGTTTGGTTGAACTGGGCGTCGGACTGATTCCCGGTGGTGGCGGAACAAAAGAATTTACCCTGCGCGCATCCGACGAATTACATGCAGACGAGCCGGAGACTATCACTTTAAAAAACCGCTTCCTGACGATTGCCACTGCGAAAGTATCCACCTCTGCATTCGAAGCGTACGACCTGGGCATTTTGAAAAAAGGCAGGGATTTCATTTCCATTAATCCTGATCGCAGGATTGCAGATGCAAAGACCGCTGTGCTGGACTTATACCATGATGGGTATACCGCGCCTCTGCAACGCACGGATATAAAGGTTTTGGGCCGTTCCGCGCTGGGTGCATTATATGCCGGCATTCACGGCATGTGGCGTGGAAATTATGCAACCGACCACGATGTACTCGTCGCCAGGAAACTGGCTTATGTGATGTGCGGCGGCGACCTGAGTGAACCGACAAGTGTTTCCGAACAATACCTGCTCGACCTGGAGCGCCAGGCATTCCTTTCGCTTTGCGGGGAGAAAAAAACATTGGAAAGAATTCAGGGTGTAATAAAAACCGGCAAGCCGGTGAGAAATTAAAATTATTATGAATAAAATACCAGCAGGACTTATTGGTGTGGCTCTTCTTTTTATGGGTGCATGTCATGGCCATGATGATGTTGTAGCCCATCAGGAAAAAAAAGACAGTTCCTATGCAATCATCGGTAAAGTAACGGGGCAGGACAGCGGCATGATATATATTATCCACCGCCAGACCGGGAAAACGGATTCAGCAGCTCTGGATCATGGCTTTTTTAAATTCAGCGGGAAAGCGGACACTGCTGAATTCTGCAGGATCAGTCTGGATGACCATCAGAAAAGTTTTTTTCTGGAGAACGGAAAAATCTCCATACTGATCACAAAAGATTCCATGAAACAGGCCCAGATTACGGGCACACGGACGCAGGATGAATTCAATTATTTTCAAATCCAGCTCAGCAAACCCCTCACAGATAAAATGGCTGAACTTGAAAAATCCTACGACGCCGCAAATAAAGAAAAGAACCAAAAAGCCATTGACAGCCTGGATAAAGCATTTGATGGGCTGGACGTAGAGCAAAAACAATTGGTTATAGAATATGCCAAAACCCACCCGGCTTCGCTTCTATCGGCTTTTGAAATTTATTCAAACTTCTTATATAATTTCCGGCTGGGTCAGCTGGACAGTGCATATCAGCTACTCGATCCTGTTGCACGCGCCACCTATTTTGGAAAGCAGGTTCAGAATACGATTGAAAAGACAAAACTGACATCGGTTGGAAGTCCCGCACCGGATTTTTCGAACCATGATGCAAATGGTAAGGCCGTATCCCTTTCTTCTTTTAAAGGAAATTATGTGTTGCTGGATTTCTGGGCCAGCTGGTGCGGTCCCTGTCGCCGGGAGAATCCGGCCGTGGTAAAAGCATATCAGCAATTTCATAATAAGGGCTTTAATATTTTCGGGGTATCCCTTGATGATACGAAAGCGGACTGGCTGGCGGCGATTCAAAAAGACAGACTCAACTGGACACAGGTTTCCGAATTGAAAGGCTGGGATGCTGACGTGGTTTCACTTTACGGCATTAAAGCCATTCCAATGAATTTTCTGCTGGACAAAAACGGCATCATTGTGGCCAGGGGATTACGCGGGGATGAACTTAACGCTGAGTTAGAAAAATTACTTCATTAGTCCGGGCGAACCGGAGTACCCTTTCGGAATCCCGGTTTGTTTAAAATTTTACAATAATATGGGTGAAGCCGAATGGATTGTATCAGAATCTGTCATTCGTATTCATTCGAATTTCTATTTCTACGGTGATGCGGCCTCATCCGACCTGGCTGAAACCATAACCGCCGACATGGCTCGTCACTGGAACGAACCCGAAGGCTGGATCATGCTGAAAAATATTCTATTGCGGATTGAATTCATGATCCGTGGTTTTTATGAAAAAGACCTGTCGCCGGAAACAGTCTGGTTCAATACGGATCCACGGAATAATTATTTCCGGATTGAAGAAGTTTCTCCTGTGCACGTTTCTTTTGTGGACGGCATTCCTTCGAATACCGGTTTTTTCAAACTGGATAACCTGCTGAACAATTCCACCACAGCTGCACACGAGTTTGGCCATACTCTTGGCCTCGATCATCCGGTGCAGCTCGATATACGGGGCCAGGGCCAGCCTGGCATCATGTATCCGCGGGGAACAATTTGTGATCCGATATTCCAGTATGACCCGCATGCAGAACCGCTAAAACCCGGCGGCACGATCAATCCCTACACAAGAAAAGTGCAACAATCGGATATCGACCTGCTCAGGCTTCACAAGCTCAACTGGAATACCAGCGGATTTGCCGTTCTTGGAGATTTTACCAGCATCTATCACGGGAAAGAACAGCCTCAACCTTAAGACAAAACTTCAGCGGTATATTCGTTAATTTAGCCGCCCATCTATGTCGACGGTCCTTTCTTTACAAAATATCAGTAAATCCTATGGCCGGATTAAGGCATTACGGGAAGTTTCCTTTGAAGTTCCTGCAGGTTCTGTGTTTGGTATTCTGGGACCCAATGGAAGCGGAAAAAC
>DATCAO010000114.1:0-2212 GCA_036512575.1 Puia sp. | reverse complement strand
GATTTTCAAAATCACCCTGCAGGGATTTAAAATGAATGACCGTATTGGAATCTTCATGACCGCGAAATCTTACCGCCTCGTTATTAAAAGTCGCGGTAAAAGAAGCATGGTTAAGATCGATGAATGGAGATTTTACTTTGCTGTTCTCCACCTTCAGCCATAAATGGATGAGCGGTGTGGTATACCGGGTTTCAGAATTATCGAGACTGCCGGTCAGATGAGCAATGGGTTCTTCGATATCATAGGGCTCTAATTTCTCTTTGATGTTGGTGGAAAGAAATGATACCCCTTTGCGGAACGACAGATTTTCTGTTTCCCAGGAGAGCCGAAAGGGAGTTCCCTCCTTTGCGACGAAAAATTTCCCGGTGAAAATAAAAGGCTGCCGGTCTACAATGAGTTGAATTTTGTTGAAGTCCAGTTCCTGCGATTTTCTATCGAACAGAAGCCTGAATCTGCCCTGCACAGACTTGTTCTCCAGAAAGGGCCCTTTTTCCCGGTTAAAGGTAAGCGCCTGCACCATGCAATCCAGGTTCATGTCCAGACCAAGCACGGCGCTATTTTCTTTTTCCTGAATACCGCAATCCAGATGATTAACCCGGAATCCATAAAATTTATGCTTCTCGCCTTCATCAATCGTTATCCCCAGGTGATGCATGCTGACATCATTAAATTGGACCGTATTGTTTTTTAATACCAGTGATGCCAGTAAACTGTCTGCGATTATTTTTTTGTAAGTCAGTTTATTGATGTTTATCCTGAAGTTGTAGTCTGCCGATATTAACTTATCTACATATGCAGATACCGACCCGGAAGAATCCGATTTCTTTTTCGCAGCATCGGGATTTGATGTTGAATGCAACAAATTGCTGAAATCTTCGAGATGCAGCCTGTTGGATGTCAACGTCCAGTCCAGCGATGCTTTTTCATTGAGGCGGTTAAAAAAATAAAAGATGCTTTTCACTTCCCCATTTACTTTGATATCGGATTTGCCCGTATGAAGAACAAGATTTTCCACGCTCATATTTCTTCCTGTAAAACGGATAAATCCGCTTACCGGATTAAACAATAAGTTTTTCGGCAGATACTGAATTCCCGCATCCTGCAGGAAAATGGTTCCGTGTATGAGTCTGGAACTGTCGTGCATTTTTTCAAGAGATCCGCTGTAAGCCAGATCTATCTTTCCGGTTCCGGATTTGAAAACAAGTTTATTTTCTTTCAGAATACCATTCAGCATATCCAGGTTGAAATCAGAAATCAGACTTGTTTTTATACGCGGATGAATGAGATTGGTAAGGACTACCGAGTCGCTGTGGAATTTCAGACTTTCATATTCGCCCTGCAATCCTGAAAAATGGATCACGGTATTGGAATCTTCATGTCCCCTGAATTTTCGGGCCTCATTGTTAAAAGTTGCAGTAAATGTTGCGTGATCGACGGCTAAAAAAGGACTCTTTATTTTTCTGTCCTCCACCTTCAGCCACAGATGGATGAGCGGAGTGGCGTATTGTGTTTCCCTGTTATCCAGACTCCCCGTGAGACTGGAAATCGGGTCCTCAATGTCGTAGACTTCCAGTTTCTTCTGAATATTGGAAGAAAGAAAAGAGGCCGCTTTTCTGAATGACAGATTGGTGGTCTCCCAGGAGAGCAGAAAAGGTGTTTTTTCCTGCGCGAAAAAAAACTTCCCGGTAAAAACAAATGGCTGATGATCCACCTCCAGCGGGATCTTCTCAAAATCGAGCACCCTGGTTTCCCTGTTGTATAAAATCCTGAACGAACCCTGCACGGGCTTGTTCTCCAGGAATGGTCCCTTCGCGTCATTGAATGTCAGGGCCTGAACCAGGCAGTCCAGATTCAGGTCGAAAGACAGGATCTGGCTTTTTTGTATTCTCCGGATATTGCCCTCGAGTTTGTTTATACGAAATTCAAAAAACTTCTGTTTAACGCCCTCGTCGATCGTAAACCGCGCGTTGGTTATTGACACCGTGGGATAAGCCCTGTTTGAAACGGTATCCCTGATGGATTTGGTTCTTTTTCTGAATACTGATGTATTGGCATAACCCAGGCTGTCGGTGTAGAAATAAATATCCGGGTTATCGAGGTCGAGACGAACGATATCAATTTTTCCCCGGAAAAGCTGCCAGAAGTCGATCGTGGCATATACCCGGTTTACCTTTGCCAGATCATGATGATGCCGGCTCCAAAGGCTGTCGCG
>DATCAO010000113.1:0-3859 GCA_036512575.1 Puia sp. | reverse complement strand
AAAAGATCCGGGACCTTCCACTTTTTCATTGAATATCCAGGCCCCGCTGCTGGCTGTTTTTTTATCCAGTAAACGGGACAGACTGAATACGATATCCGGGGCAACGAGCTTCCGGCCCTTTTTATCAGGGAAAACATCATCATCATGGAAAAAAACATCCGTCCGTAAATGAAAACGATAGGTTTTTTTATCATCAGAAATATCCCAGGATTTCGTCAGGGAAGGCACAATATTCAAATGGGCATCGGTCTGCACCAGGGTATTGTAAAGCTGATGCACAGCCCAGATGATGGACTGATTTTTAGCAAATGCCGGATCGAGGCTGGCAATGCCCGTGGGTTCATTGTACCGGAAAGTTTTTTTATCAGGGGTCGAAACGGGACCACAGGCGGTGACCAGAAACAGGTTCATTACAAAAAAAATCAAGACCTTTCCCTTGTCAGTATTACAATTCATCCGGATACGAAAATCGCATTTATGATTCAACAGACGAAATGGATTTCTGTTTTAATGCTTTTCTTTTTTCTGCTGCTGTCGACAGCCCGGTCCCAGTCTACAGATAGCGGTAAACCTGTTTTTACCCGGGCAGATACACTGAGGGGTTCCCTGAATCCTGAACGTTCTTATAATGTATTGAAATACGATATCACGATTGATCCAGACTACGAGACCCAATCGGTTATTGGAAGAAATACCATCACCTATATTGATTCGGGATTACATATCATGCAAATCGACCTGCAGCAGCCGCTGGAAATCGACAGCATCATCATGGATGGCAGAAAACTCGGATTTCAAAGGGAAGGTCATGTTTTTCATGTGGAATTGAATGCTGGTAAACAAAAAGTTTGTTTAACCTGTGTTCGTAAACTCACTGTTTTTTATCATGGTAATCCACAGATTGCCAAACATGCGCCATGGGATGGCGGATTTGTTTTCACCAGGGATGCGCTGGGACGCCCTTGGATGAGTGTTGCCTGCGAAGGCACAGGAGCCAGCGTCTGGTATCCCTGTAAGGACTATCTTGGTGACGAACCCGACAGCGGAGCCAGTTTAACCATCATTGCTCCGGACAGCCTGGTAGCTATCGGGAATGGACGTCTGATCAATAAGTTTCCTGTGTCAAAAGGAAAAACCGGCTGGACATGGGTGGTAAAAAACCAGATCAACAATTATAATATTATTCCGTATATCGGTAAATACGTCAATTTCAAGAGGACTTACTATGGGCAGAAAGGAAATCTGGACTGCAGTTACTGGGTTCTTGACTACGAATTACAGATAGCTAAGGTGCATTTCAATGGCGTGGATTCCATGCTGAGTTGTTTTGAATACTGGTTTGGCGCTTACCCCTTTTATGAGGATGGCTATAAACTGGTGCAGTCTCCGTACCTGGGGATGGAGCACCAGAGTAATATTGCCTATGGCAACCGGTTTCGTGAAGGATATGAGGGTAAGGATCTTTCAGGAACCGGATGGGGACTGAAATGGGATTTTATCGTTGTACATGAAAGTGGTCACGAATGGTTTGGAAATAATATCACCTGCAAAGACATCGCCGATGAATGGATCCATGAATCCTTTACCAATTACAGTGAAACACTTTATACCGGATTTTTCTTTGGTAAAAATGCAGGGGATGCTTATTGCATTGGCACCCGCAAGAGCATAGAAAATAAAACCCCCATCATCCAATTTTATGGGGTGAACCACGGACCGGAGGGCACGGATGAATATTATAAAGGAGGCAACATGATCCATATGATCCGTCAGATCATCCACAATGACGAGCTATTCCGGAAAATCCTGCGGGGATTGAACCAGCATTTTTATCATCAGACGGTTACCGCACTCGATATTCAGTTATACATTAATAAAATGTCCGGCATCGATTTCACACCGGTGTATGATCAGTACCTGCGATCCATATCGATACCTGTACTCGAATACCGTTTTGACGAAGGCAACCTCGTTTACCGGTGGGCCGACTGTAATCCGGATTTCAATATGCCGGTTCGCGTAGACATTAACGGAGAACACTGGTTGAAACCGACCAGGGAATGGAAAACGGAACATTTTGCCCGCGTAGATAAACCGGAGTTGCTGATCGACAAAAACTATTATGTAAACAAGAAAAATGTTGGCAGCAATCCATAGCCGGATCATTTGACCCAAAACCTTCATCTTTGCAGCGCAACATTTCCGGCTATGAGTACCATTCGGCGGCAAAGCATTCTCTCTTCGGGTATCATCTACCTAGGCTTTGCGCTGGGCTTTTTAAACACCTATCTGTTTACACGTCAGGGCGGGTTTACACCATCAGAGTACGGACTGTATGGAACATTTATCGGCGTAGCCAATATTATCAATGCGTTTGCCAATTTCGGCATGCAGGCCTATATCTCTAAATTTTATCCGTATTACCAGGACAACCTGAAAGTAAGGGATAACGACATGATGGGCTGGGCCTTTGTCACCTCCCTGCTGGGATTTGTCATGGTTCTGACAGCCGCCTATATATTCAAATGGCTTGTTGTGCAGAAATTCTCCGCCAACTCTCCGGATTTTGTAAAATACTATGCCTGGGTTTTCCCGTTGGGGTTCGGACTTACCATGTATTCCATACTGGAAGCCTATGCCTGGCAACTGCGAAAATCTGTGCTGACCAGTTTCCTTCGTGAACTTTTATTCCGCCTGTTCACGTCTGCACTGGCCGTTCTGTTTTTTGTACATGTGATTCCGAATTTCGACCTCTTCGTTAAATTATTTTCATTCACGTATATTTTACTTGCGGTCATCCTGCTGGGTCTGATGATCCGGTCGGGAGAAATTCACCTGACCCTGCGCATCAGCCGGGTAACCAAAAAGTTTTCTAAAAAAATCCTCCTGCTCTGTTCATTTATCTGGGCCGGCGGGCTGATTCAGAATATTGCCTATGTTTTTGATAGTATCGTGATCGCGGCGGTCATTCCGAACGGGCTGGCCATGGCAGGCATATTCAGTCTTGCACAAAATATTGCCAGCCTGATACAGGCACCCCAGCGCGGCATCATCGCAGCGTCCATCGGTCATTTATCAAGGGCATGGAAAGACAAGGATTTTGAAAAAATCCGTCGCATTTATCACCGGTCTTCCATCAACCAACTGATTTTTGCCTGTGGAATTTTTGCCCTGATCTGGATGAATTTCATGGATGGGGTAAAAAACTTTCATTTGCAATCAACCTATCAGCAGGCTATGCCGGTTTTTTTTTACCTGGGGCTCTGGCGTATCGTGGATATGGGCACGGGCGTGAATTCCCAGATTATCGGCACGTCCACACTCTGGCGATTTGAATTTTTTACCGGCATGATCCTGTTGGCTCTAACCCTGCCTTTAAATTATATACTTGCAAAAAAACTCGGGGTGGTCGGTCCGGCAATCGCCACCCTGATTTCATATACCATTTATAACGTGATCCGTTATGTATTTCTTTTTAAAAAATTCGGGTTACAACCCTTCAATTACAAAACCGGACTGACCTTGCTGATAGCCCTATCGGGGTATCTCGTCAGTTACTTATTATTCAGGCATATACACGGGTTTGCTGCCATGGCCCTGCGTTGCATTTGTTTTTTAATCATCTATATCAGCGGAGTGCTCCTGTTGAAAATATCCCCGGATGTTATTCCGGTCTGGAATACTTTGAAAAAGAAACTCACGATTCCCTATCTTCGCAGCCGCAAATAAAGCAAAGTTCTTACTACATGATCACGAGAAGAAACATCAGGGTTAAGATAATGCAAACCCTGTACTCCCTGGAGGCACAGGACAATCTGGAAACGGGAGATGCGCAGAAGATCTTACAAAAACACTTTGA
>DATCAO010000112.1:0-3541 GCA_036512575.1 Puia sp. | reverse complement strand
CCTCAATGGAAAGCCGGTTCATTCCCCAGGCCAGGAAATTATATATGTTAGGGAGTTCCTATACAAAAAGCACGGTGCCGGATATTGAGCATGTTGAAATTGCGGTGAGGCAACTGGAAATTCCTGATGAGGAGAACGTTCCTGATCCTCAAAACTGATCTGACGTCGACGATATGGACAGCAAAAGTAGTTTTCCAAAATAAGTGTTTCGTTTTATCAAGTTCTAAAAACGTAAAAGTTCCTATGTGAGAAAATATTTATTCCTTTTTTTCTTTTTGTTTTCTTGTGGTTCCCCACGTTTTTATGTAATTAGAATCCCTCATGACTATGAAGGGTATATATTTTTGATATATGGCGCCGACACAAACAATTCGAAAAAGTTGGGTAAAAAAGGCGAATACTTGTTTGTTGACATTGATTCTCCACCAATTCAATTTATTTCTAACAAATTTGATGAAAAATTTAATGATTTGCGTTTGGTGGTATATGACCTGAAAAATGATTCTTTGTTAAATCCGAAATATGACAATATTATTGGGGGGCGGATGTTTGGGAACGCAATGAACGAAATTTCAGTCAACGGGAAATCATATAAATACTTTTCCGCGTTCTTCACGAAAAAAAATTACAAAGCGGGAAGTAGCCAATTGGATAGCATTATGAATTTACTGAAATTTCAATTGGATATATTTAGATCTAAAATAGTCAGTTTGACCTTATCCGAGAAATGAATAATATTTATAAAATTGAAGAAGCTTTTGAAATTTTTACGACAGCCACGCCAAACAAAAAGTTTTGTGCAATTTCGGTTAGCTGGGGACAGAAGAAAGCTCTTCCCGAATTTATCTATATCTAAAGTCACCAGATATTTCGAAATACTCGAGCCCATCCACTAAAGCAAGTTGCTCAGCAGTTTTGTTATCGCATCCGGAAATGAAGTGTGGGAAATCCTCAAAAGTCGACAGGCACCAGGAATGTCCTTTTTTAAAGAGATAACCAATGGCAAACTCATCGTTGATCAGCATAGCGGTCATAATATTCATCTTGAAGATCCGGAAACGATCATTCATGCCGTTGAAGAGGTTTTACATGCTTACGAAACGCGCACAAAACTGAAATAACCCGACTTCCTGTTGTTTTAGTTGTATAGTTAAATTTTCTACAAAATAAAGCGGGTGTCTTTTGCCGCATTTATTTAAATCTACATTTAGATACTTTAAAGGGATTTATTCCCGCAATCCTCTGTAAGTTCGAGGGTTTTTCTTTGGCCTGTTGAGTTGAAATGTAGGTCACGATAAGGTGAAGAGGGAGTAATCCTTGAAAAATCTGTTTAAATAATCCATACTTTATTTCCGCTTCAATATCCTTGTTCCCGGATCCCGTTTCAAAATGAATATATAAGTCTGTTGAAATGAAAGTTTGCTGGCCGATTTATATCGTATTTCAGTTATTGTGTTCGGGTGCTTCGGCGCAAAGACAGATAAACGGTAGAATTAAAGGTGATTCGGAAATATTGGTTTCGGCAACGATTCGGAATATGAGTCGCCATATAGTAAATATTTCTGACCTGGGCGGTAATTATAGGATCGCTGCTGAGATTGGCGACAGTTTGATATTTAGCCATCTCGGCTACATCTCCGATACGATTGTGGTTAATGGCATGATGTTTATTGACAGGTTTCCTATTGAATTGAAAATAAAAATATCTTATTTGACAAGTGTGGAAGTAGATGAAATGGGAAGGTACAGATTGGATTCACTGAGCAGGAGAGAAGATTATGATTATATTTTTAACAATAAAAATCCCAAGCCGTTGTGGAACAATAAATTGTCAGGCGACGGACGCGGGGCAAACTTTAGCCCCATTGGTCATTGGTCTTCCAACGAGAAGCAAAAGAGGAAATTAAAGGAAAGATTAGAAAGGGACGACAAAGAAGAATTTATTTATTACAAATTTTCGCGTCGTGTCCCCAAACTTACCGGTCTTAGTGGGGATTCACTGATAACATTTATAATTAAATATAAGCCCACTTATAACTATTGTTTACAAGCAACCAATCTGGATATGCTGATATATATAAATGACAAATTAATTCTTTTTAAAAAGGGGAATGCTAAATAGGCTGATGGCGCCGGTTATATCCAAATCCGTGCAGTGGTTGTAACAATTCCGTACATTTCCGAAGTTTGGTCTTTCATAATGAGCTGGAAGTCAATGCTGATGATTCCGGCATATTTTTATCTGTTAAGACAGTTGAAAGCCACCATCACATGATTAAAAGTTATTTCAAACTCGCCCTACGCAACTTAGCCAGGAACAAAATCTATTCCTTGATCAATATCGCGGGACTGAGCCTGGGTCTTGCCAGTGCCATGCTGATCATTCTCTATGTGAAAGACGAAGTGAGTTATGATCGTTTTCATGCCGGGGTTAACCGGATTTACCGGGTGACTTCTGAAAGTTTTGACAAAAAAGGGAATAAGACCAACTATAACGGGAATACGGGCCTGTTTCAGGGGCCACGCTTTACCGCCCATATTCCGGAGATGGTTTCCTTCGTTCGCATACAGAGTGGAAGACAGGATATCCGAAAAGGCACCGATATCAGTTCGCACGAAATACTGCAGGTGGACTCGAATTTTTTTTCCATGTTTAGTTTCCCGCTTATAGAAGGGAATCCAAAGACCTGCCTGAAGGAGCCACATAGTGTAGTGCTTTCAGCGGATGAGGCAAAAAAACAATTTGGAACCATTCATGCTGTGGGAAAAACTTTGATGATGAAGGATGATAGTGTTTTTGTCCCTTATGCTGTGACGGGAGTCGCTAAAAAATGCCCCCAGAATTCTTCTATAAAATTCGAAGTCCTGGTGCCCATCATCGAAAAACCTGAAGAGGCGTTGAACAGCGAGAACTGGTTTAATGTATTCCTGAACACTTTTGTTGTATTGGCGCCTCAAGCGAATGCACAGGCCGTAGAAAAGAAAATGCAGAAGTTTTATGATGAAGACACGAAGGAAGCGATCAGGAGCCTGAGGGTAAAGTACGGAGATATGGTGGCGGACTGGATTTCCAAACCCACACTTCAGCCCTTCCTGGATATGCACCTGAACAAGGACATGCCGGCAGATAATGGTCTTTCAGATGCCAGCAATCCGGTGTACTCTTATATTCTTTCGGGCATCGCGCTGTTTATTTTACTGATCGCTTCCATCAATTTTGTAAATCTGACCATTGCCCGATCCGTCAAGCGTGCCAAAGAAATCGGCATCCGGAAAGTAGTCGGAGGGGAAAGAAGACAACTGATCATTCAATTCTTAGGCGAATCATTTTTACTCTGCTTTTTCGCCTTTTCCCTGGCAGTTCTCGTTGTGCAGGGGGTACTGCCCGTATTCAATGAACTCTCGAACAAATCCCTCGACTTGTCGTATTTGTTCGACGTAAAGCTGGTGTCCGGCTATATCCTGCTGTTCCTGCTGACTGGTTTTATGGCAGGTTTCTATCCCGCACTGGTCTTATCAGGATACAATCCGGTGGAAACTT
>DATCAO010000111.1:0-9882 GCA_036512575.1 Puia sp. | reverse complement strand
ATTCAGGGCCAGAATTGCCTTATTCAGTACCGAAATGGGTGGCCGCAAAAATCCGGTGTACAATGGGTACAGGCCATCTTTTGGCTTCAATACCGCAAACTATTATTCAGGCCAGATCAGGTTGATCGGTAAAAAAATATTGAGACCTGGCCGGTCATCGTTTGTTAAGATTGACCTTCTGCCTGCAAGAACCATTCGTAAGAACCTCAAACCTAATGATTCATTTATCATTGCAGAAGGCAATAAAATAATAGGCACCGGAGTATTGGAAAAGGTAGAATTGGTTTTACTTCCAACAATTCGAACAGTTCGATTACATCCCACTAAAAAACTTTGCGTCAAATAAGAAATCCGCTGAGTCATTTCAAAGGTCACAATTTGTGACCTTTGAAATCCAACTTTAAACTGGCTGCGAATTCTCTATTTTTTTAAATCTTCTATTATCAATTTCTTTTGCTTAAAGGTATTTATCATTGCTTTATCTCTAACTGTAGCATCTGTACTATGAATCAACTCAAAGTATTCAGTAGGTACTACCTGCCACGATAAACCATATTTGTCTTTGCACCAACCACAAGAACCTTCCTCGCCACCATCGCCAGTAAGTGTTTCCCAATAGTAGTCTACTTCTGCCTGGTCTTTACAATTCACTACAAATGACACCGCTTCATTGAATTTAAACAATGGGCCTGCCGCAAGAATACTAAACTCCATTCCTGCTATTTCAATTACAGCTGTTTCAAAGCTACTGGTTTCACTACTTAAATCATTTGGTGGATTTTCAAACCTGCGATAATCTTTCAGCCTGCCGTCTTTAAAAATGGATAAGTAGTAATCTGCCACTGCTTTGGCATCTTTCTCTACCCATAAACTGGGTGTAATTTTTTGATTTGTATTAGCCATTGTTTTGGAATTTTTATTGTTTGAACAAGATGTCGTTAGTATGAGTAAAGCAATTATTGTTGCAGGTCATAAGATAAATTGTCGGATAGTATATTTTGGAATGAAATGTCATTTTAAATTGCCCATAACACTCAAATTTATGTTTTAAAAGTTAGTTCCGGAGGCGGGCAGGCTCGAATCACCGAACCGTAATCCAGCAGGAGAGCAGAGAGATATATTTTATATGGGAAGGAATTTCAGGTAGGATTTTTTAAGATCACAAATGGTGATCTCAAAGAGGGTTAAAATACCCTTTTTTCGAATCCATTATGTATTATTTTGTTTTCAGATTCAACCTGAATTTTTATGCAAATCATTAAAAGCATTCAAAACAGAATTTATGAAATAAGAGGTGAGCGGGTAATGCTTGATTTTGATCTGGCCGAATTATATGAAGTTGCCACGAAAGCCCTAAATCAGGCAGTAAAGCGTAATAATAGGAGATTTCCAGACGATTTTATGTTTGACTTACTTCTATTGAATGGATGACCATCTGGTCACAATCAGTGACCACATCGGAGAGTGCGAATTCATTGAGATCACAATTTGTGATCTCAAAAATCAGTAGTATCAACGTCATTTCCTTCTATCCTCGGATTTGAGCTAATTATAATAATTTGATAGTCAGTTTATTATGATTATATGATCTTTATTGCTATTTCGAATATTTTGTATATTTCGTTTATTTCGTTTATTTTGGAGCAAAGATTATACTTATGAAAGTATTAGAGCCAATGAGAAGGCCATCAAAACTTGAACAAAAGGTTGCCAGTGAATCTTACAGCACTTTAGTATCGGTTATGGAGCAAATTAATTCTGAGCAGCCAGAGATTGAAATTGAAGAATCAAGCGATAAAATTAAGATTCCTTTAAGTGCTTTAAAACTTCTGGGTGACATTTTAAAGGCTATGGGTCAGGGTAAACTAATTTCTATTGTTCCCATCGCTGCAGAGGTAACTACCCAGGCGGCAGCCGAAATTCTTGGTTGTTCAAGACCTCATTTAGTAAAGTTACTGGAGGATGGAAAGGTCTCATTCACCAAAGTTGGGAAGCATCGAAGAATAAAATTTGAAGACGTCATGAATTATAAGGCGCAAATGAAGGAGCAGCAGAAACAAAATATTATAGATATTATGAATCTTGACGAAGAAACAGGTTTGTATGATTCATAGTGTTCGTTTTACAGCAGTCCTGGATACTAATGTTGTCTATCCAATAATTATTAGAGATATATTGTTTTGGTTTGCACACTATGACCTGTATACTCCAAAATGGAGTGAACATATATTTGATGAGTGGAAGAAAGTTATGAAAGAAAAGGGTGTTTCAGAAGAACAAGCAAACATAAGAACTGAAAAAGCAAATTCGGCTTTCCCGGACGCTTTAGTGCAAAACTACCAGGGATTGATAGAACATGTAGAGCTGCCAGATGAAGACGACCGACACGTTTTAGCGGCAGCAATAAAAACAAATGCCAATCTTATAGTCACAAATAACATTAAAGATTTTCCGAAGCAATATTTACAATCGTTTAGTTTAAATGCAAAAACGGCAGATGACTTTTTAACCGATATAATAGATTTAAACCCAGAACATGCGATTGCTGCTTTCAAAGAAATGGTATTAAATAAAAAGAACCCTAGACTGGACGAATTTGAAGTCTTAGATCAGCTTAGGAATGCCGGTCTTAAAGACACAGCAAATTATTTGCATGCATTGTTGTAAGTCTTGATTTCCCAAAGATTTTTGGTTTCGTCTTAGTTCTTCCGAATAGCTGGGCATAAAACCGCAAATGACCTTAACATCAAATGAAATATCTCAAAGGTCACAATCTGTGACCTTTGAAGGAAAAGAGAAATCAAAGAAGCGCTGGGCGTAGATATCAGGACAGCCCATCCCGACAAAATCGCACACCTCCCAACACAGGAAAAAATATACAGCGGCGAATACGGATCTCATGTAAGTGGTTTTAAGGTAAACTTTCAAAAAGGATCTGAGCAGGACAATCTATATAAACGATTTCCATTGTCGTTTATTATAGCCAGCTGGCCCTATATCCCGGCAATGAGACTTCCATTCCGGCTCATGCGTAGAAGATTCCAAATCGTGAAGGCGAACAGGGAGATATAATTAATAAGGGAGGAACGCAATGTTCGATTTCTAAAGTCGGTTATGTTGTACGAATGGAATTGACTGCCCTTTCAAAATAGGGTTAAAAAACCCTTTTCCAGGAATACCTTCTGTCGTATTTTGCTTTACTGATGAAGCCATTATACAAAGCGCTGTTTTGGTATTTCTGGAATATGATTTTCGGAATAGCCCCGTTCTTAATTTTCGGTTACCTGTGGTTTTCCATTAATGATAAATTGTTAAGCGAAACGGTAAAACTTGAGATAATTCATTTAATTCGGGATTGGATCTTTGTCTTTTATTGCGTTGCCATTGTCGCGAGTGTTTCCATTGACTTTTTATTCAGTAAACATCCATATCCAAATTATATACATTTTATCATGGGAGTCATTCCGAGTGGCGTATTTGGGTTAGTTGCTGTTAATTATGCAGTAATGATCCTAAACAAACTGGAAATCATAAATATTCAAAGACTGATGTTGGTCCAGATCATTGCCTTTGCGGCAGCCGCAATTTTCTGTATTTTTGTAAAGGAAAATATTCTTTCAAAAGAAGCTCATTTGGCAAAATCAGTTAGTCATGAATGATGCAACTTTCATAACAAGCCTTATTATATTAGGAATTGTCTACACCGCACTTGGCCTTTTCATCTATTTTGTAAAAAAAGAGGATAAGAAAAGAGAACAACAACAATAGGATACACTAAATGGTCTGCCAGGCCGTCTCATCTATTTCGACTTCATCGTGATGGACTGCTCCACCAAATTCATCAAATCACCCATCTTGTCATCATCCATCCATCGGGCCACGACAACCAGATCGTGCTCATGGTCGATAACAATATAATTTCCGCCAAAACCGTTGGCAAAATAAATTGCAGGCGAAACATCTTTCCATCTTTTTGTGGCGTTTATCCACCACAGGTATCCATAATCCTTATTAGCAGCTGAGGATTGATGTACAGCGTTTACCCATTTTTCTGATATCAACTGCCGGCTTTTCCATTTCCCGTTTCTAACAAACAATAATCCGAACCTGGCCTGGTCTATTGCACTGATAAAAATACCACCGCCATGATGACCTCCCCCGCTTACCGACTGCATCATCAAACCGTCAATATTTACAAATGAATTATCATACCCGTACCAGCGCCAGGTGGTAGAAGCACCAATGGGATCCATGATTTTTTCCTTCAACACCGCGGGGAGAGGCTCCCGCCAAACCTGCAATAAAGAATAAGCCAGCAGATTTACCCGCACATCATTATACTTAAACACTATTCCCGGCTCATTGAGTTTCCTGTTTTTCCAATCATCGATTCCTCCTTCCTTAGGCGGCCGGTCTGCCCAATCGGGACAATCGAAAAGCGTTCCGCTCCAATCAGAAGACTGAGTTAATAAATTGTCCCAGGTTATTTTTGAATTGTGCGCGCCCGCATATGTGCCATCCCAAACATAATTGATGACTTGATCGGACAAATTTTTGATCAAACCCTCGTCAACGGCTAACCCGGCCGTGGTAGACAGAAAACTCTTTGTAGCACTAAACGTCATATCAACCCGGGATATGTCGCCCCATTGCGCCACGATATAACCATTTTTAATGACGAGACCTGCCGGGCCGCCTCTTTCTTTTATCGGCCCCAGTATTTTATAGTCTGGTTCCCTGCTGTAAGATTTCATGTTGGCAATACGCAGATCTCTATCAACCTCATTTTCATTTGCCATGGCAAAATGAACGGCACTGTCCATCAACAGCTTGTCCATCTTTAATTCTTCTGGTGTTTTTGTTTGCCAGGCCGAGTCAGGGTAATAGGCAGTTTGTGCATTAGCAAAAAACAGGTGCAGGAATAAAAAAGAAAAAGGGATTAAGATTTTACAGTTCATTGCTCAATGATATGGTGGGTCAAATCATAAAATGGCCGGTTTCATAGCGTTTTAGTTGCCCGTCTTTTATTTCGTTTCGAGTAGTTTAAAGAATTGGTCGAGCTGGGGTAAAATGACGATTCGCGTACGACGGTTTAAAGCGCGACCCTCTGCGGTCGCATTTGAGGCCACCGGCTGAAATTCGCTGCGTCCCGCTGCGGTGATATGATAGGGCGACAATCCATATTCAACCTGAAGAACCCGCACCACAGCTGTGGCCCGCTTAACACTGAGATCCCAGTTATCAAGCAGGGGAGGCCTTTTATAGGGAATACTATCCGTGTGCCCTTCTACCATGAATTCAAGATCCGGCTGATTTTTTAACACCACGGCCACTTTGCCAAGTACTTCCCTGGCCCGGGTAGTGATTTCATAACTTCCGCTTTTAAATAATAGTTTATCCGAAATATCAATAAAGACAACGCCTTTGTCGACCTTGATATTAATATCTTCATCTGCCATATTACCGATGGCGCCTTTTAAATTCATGACGAGTGCAATGTTGAGCGAATCTTTTTTCGCCATTTCCTTTTGCAAATCCATGATGTACATATCCTTGACGCCGATATTTTCCATTGACTTTTTTATGCTTTCAGCCTGTGTACTGGTAATCACAGAAAGATTTTGAAGCTGTGTTAAGGCCTGTGTATTATTTTCTTTCAGAAAAGCATTTTGATTTTGCAGGTCAGACAGTCTTTTGTCTTTTGCATTTACCGAGTCCTTGCAGACATTCAATGCAGACGATAAATTTGAATTCACACCCATCAGGGAATCGCGTGTGACCCGGGCAGCGGTGGTTGCCTGTTCGAATTTTTTATTACTGACACAGGAAAAGAAAACCATGGAGGAAACTACCAATAAAGCTATACTTGTACATTTCATATCCAATTATTTAGGCTATGCTAAATTAATCATTGGTTGAATGAAAGGAGCGGGAATTATTGAAAATAAAACTCAGGCCGTAGGGTCCAGTTTTGCGCCCATATTATTATCGTTGAAAAACTGGTTTCTGTATTCTTCAAAAGCTTCCGAAATTCCGGAAATGGCGATTACCGTTGCATCGATTGACTCCTGGAGATCGGGGAGTTTCTGATCTAAAAGTTCCGCACTCAGGTTAATATTGTGTGCAGCAATCTGCGAGACTTTTTTCAGGACAGCCGTCTGACTTTGTTCAAGATCTTTCAGTTCGCGCTGTATTTTATCCATCAATTCGAGCTTCTGTACTTTATCCATGATCGTTAATTCAGGTGATTTATCGTAGAATTACTAAATATAAACAAAAATCCGACCACGGTAAGGGAGAATCCGGGTTGCCGAACCCCATATTTGGCATTTCCTTTGCATAATTTTTGTGCATATTTGTAGTCAGACATCCCAGGAATATTTCGAAGTTAACCAATAAATAAACCGCCCGTACGATAGAACTCTACTTAACCGAATGATTGCAACGTTCAATTCGTAAGTTATGAATTCTATTCGCCGAAGGAAGATGGTAACCGTCTTCGTTATCTCACTGACAACTCAACAGACGCTGGCTCAGTTTACGCCTTCCAAATGGGAGGTTGGATTGAATATCGGAACGCTTGTCTACCAGGGCGACTTATCACAAGGATATTTCGGGTATACCAATTCTTTGAAGCCTTCGGTGGAAATCTGGGTCAGTAAATCGCTGGATCCGTATTTTTCTATCAGGGCCAATATACTCCAGGGCTCATTGAGTGCCGATGAGTCAACCTACGCTGCTCCCTCCTGGGTACGACACAGGAATCTTGCGTTTAGTACGCCTGTTACCGAAGTTTCCGCCGAATTGGTCTGGGATATCAATGGAAAAACCTTTCGCGAAGGCATGCGAAGATTTTCACCTTACTTATTTGTAGGCGCAGGTTTTTCGCTTTTAGATGTCAACAGAGACTGGAGCCGCTTTGATACCAATTATTTTAATGCCAATTCAACCGCCGGTCACGGACTTGGAGTAGATACACTACATCAAACGCCCGGCTTTCTTCCGGTCCTTCCCGTTGGCGCAGGTTTAAGATATTTGGTCGGCAGACAAATCTTCATCAACCTGGAAGGCACGTATCGGTTCACTGCATCCGATTATATCGACGGATTCAGCTATGCCGGTAACCCCGCTAGAAAAGATCAGTATTATGGAATCACCCTCGGAATCAGTTATCGATTCGGATGGGAAGGGATCAGTTGTCCAAAAGTCGTTTTATAAGTTTTTTGCTGTGAATCATCCGATCAGTTGGCGGTTGGCGGTTGGCGGTTGACGGTTGACGGTTGGCAACTCAAAACTACCGTCCCAATAACTCCCGGAGTTGTTAATTCTTAAACCGATGAAAAACCTTCCGATCGCGACCCTCAAAAACAAGAGTATCTGTTCCTATCATCTTAATTGCGAAAGCGCCGACGTAATCATCATATTTTATCCTCATACTGTCCTGCTTCAATTCATACGAATACTCCTTTGAACCATCGAGATAATAAATAACGCTCTCCTGAATTTCAAAACTCGCATTAATGTCTTCAGGCCCTGCCCAAATACCTAAAATATCAGGCATGGCCGCTGCAGGCGCGTGGGGGTTGACGACTTTTGTTTTACCCGTAAGGCGGTCCCAGATGCCTTCGGCCTGTGCCTCCTTCATCGTACTGTCTGCGGTTCCATGAATGTCGACCGCGCCAAATTCATGCATGCCTTTTAAAACGACATGGCCTTTATAGTCCTGCTTTTTATAATTCCGTTTGTCAAGCTTATTTATGGTGGCGTGGTAAGTGAATTTTGGCGACAGGTCTGCCATGCTGTTTTTCCCCTGATCTCCGGGATATAATTTTTCCACAGATAAGCTATCGAAATTCATTTCGAGTTCATTGTTGCGCAGGTGATAGGTTCCCTTTGAGTAAGAGTCGCCTTCATCGCAATAATCGATATACAGAAAATTGCTGTCGTCCAGAAATATGGTATTGGCAGAGCAGCAGTCACAAGCTCCGGTACTGACGAAAAGTGTGCTGTCGTATTCCGGAGCAAAAAAATACAACTTGCCGGCGAGAGACTGATCTGGAGGTTTCGCCAGGCTGTCCTGTTTTGACAGAGTCGCGTCGTGACTTGTGCAGGAACTAAAAAACAAAAGGCTGATCATAAGAATCAGTCCCGGTGTAAAATATTTCATACGGCAGGGGTCTGTCAATTCAAGTGAAAAATACTCATTCCCTCAGGAATATTCAAGTCTGACCTGGTTATTTTTATCGTGTGCTATCATCCTGTGTGCAGATATTCTATTTCGCGACTAAGGGTAATTACTTAGTCGCGTCCCATGAAAATTCCTCCATTATTGTTCCTTTCTCGTCATTTTGGATAACTGAATTTTACCATCCCCGGAAATACGACCGGTTTTCATCATCACATATTTCTTCATCGTGTTTTCCATTGGACCAGTACTATCACATGTGCAGGACTTAATGGAATCGGCGGAATAAATAGACAGGTCCTGGTTAATTATTATTGTTTCGTTGCAAGTAAAACAGCAGTCTGAACCGCATTGCCCCAGGGTCAGACTTTCTTCACTGATTTTATTACCTGATTTTGAAAAAGTTGTCAGGACAGGTATCGACATTTCCGCGGGTTCCATCCAAATGACCTTGAATGAATTTATCGTGTCCGGAAGAATCCGGTACGCATATACTTTGTCCAGGGAAGTATCTTTGTATTCGGTTTGGATAAATATCGAATCACGACCATAAATTAAGGGTAATCTGCTATAAGAGTCGTCGTCAAATGGTCTGATAATCAGCGGCAGCTTTGCGGGTTTGAATTTTGCTAAAAAGCGCCTGAAATTTGTGGTGTTGGAATCATAATCACTGCTTGCAATAAAGCTCGAGCTATCTGTTGATTTTTGCAATGCCGAAGGATGTGCATTGCAACTCGTGATCAAAATCAAAATGATTAGGAACAGTTTGGTTTTCATAGTGCGCGGGGTTAGGTACCACTGCAACTCATAAAAATACAAAAGCAATTCAAAATACCAAATGCCAAGGGTAATCCCTTAGCTATGAATTTGAATCAATAATAATCGGCTTCTATTTTTTCTTATCCTTTATGATCCGATCGTCAACAGGCAGCAACCGGACGGATTTGATTTTCACCTGAGCTTGGAATTTGGGATGGAGTGGATTCAAGAGTACATTGTATTCCGTCGGGTTGATGGCTGACCTGACACGGAAGCCCAACCATTTTTTCTCCTGCATCCATAGATCTCCGAGGATTTGGTTCTCCAATAATGAAACCTGTGTCCAGTTTTTAGGATATTCTTTTTCGGGAAGCGCGTATATGAGTTTGTCATCTTTGATCCCGATTTCCATAATATACAACTGTGGCGGCATGATGTCCTGATCGAAGGGAACGATATATTCCAGGAATGTCAGGGAACTGTTTTCGCTCGTATATAACATATATGTGCCCTTGCTGTTCCAGCGCCCTCCCCGACGGAAAGCTCCCGTCCCGCTCAGATCAACCGTTCTGCTCTTATCCTGGACGATTCTGAAAACAATCATGTCCGGATATTAAGCGTATACACCTTCTTCGATCCTGCCCAGCACATCATCTACCAGGATGAGGCCGGAAAGCGTATCGAGCAATTCCACGGGTTTCATATTATTCAGCGCTCGGTTCTCACGGTTCAGCCATCGCTTCACTTTCTCCTCATCGCGGAAGACCGTATAAGCATGCTGGACAAGTTTCGCAATTTCGATAGCGTGCGAAGATATTTTCCTGTTCAGTTTTTCTTTGTCTTCTTTGCGCTCCATGGTTTTGACTGACACATCGAATATATTTTCTGACATATACTTCCGGCTGATACCGATATAATCGGCGAGTGTATTGATGGAC
>DATCAO010000110.1:0-6645 GCA_036512575.1 Puia sp. | reverse complement strand
CCTGTTTTCCTGCAGGCGGCAGATAAAACCATAAAACAAATCCCGTCTGCTTCTGAGCTGAGACAAATCTGGACTTCAGTACACGACCGGTTGAAAAACGCTTTCGCAGAAATGCCTGCAGATGCCTGGTTCAGCAGGCACGAATCCATGACCGATGAAGACTTTGAAAAAGATCCCGCAAGAAACAAACTAAGTGTTTTAAATACAAGGACCGCCCACCTGGCATATCATTTCGGACAGTTACGGTTGTTAAAATAGTCCGTATTATCTTCGTCCCCGTTAATAAAGAAACATGAAAAGAGTCGCGATCACCGGATTGGGCGTCATCAGTCCTTTGGGTAATTCTGTAAAAACTTTCTGGCAAAATATTGTGGATGGCAAAAGCGGTGCGGGACCCATTACCAGGTTTGATGTGACCAAATTCAAAACACGCTTTGGCTGCGAGGTGAAGGGGTTTCATCCTGAAGATCATTTTGAAAAAAAGGAAATCAAGAAATACGATCTTTTTTCCTTGTACGCTATGGCCGCCAGCGACCAGGCCCTTGCAGATGCCGGACTGCATCCCGCGGCCATGACGCAGGAAGAACTTTTTGATATCGGCGTGATCTGGGCTTCCGGCAATGGAGGCATCAGCACATTTGAAGAACAGTTAAAAGAATTTTTTGCAGGAGACGGCACACCCCGTTTCAATCCTTATTTCATTCCCAAAATGATTGTGGACATTGCCGCCGGAGCCATATCCATCCGCCACAAGTTTTATGGGCCGAATTATTGTACAGTGTCTGCCTGTGCATCTTCCAATACGGCCATGATTAATGCGTTTGATACGATTCGCCTGGGCAAGGCCACCATCATGGTGGCCGGAGGATCTGAAGCGCCGTTTACGCCATCCGCTTTGGGTGGCTTCAGTGCATCGCAGGCCCTGTCGAAGAGAAATGATATTCCCGAGACGGCATCACGGCCTTTTGATAAAGACCGCGATGGATTTGTGATGGCCGAAGGCGCCGGGGCGCTGATACTGGAAGACTGGGATCATGCGGTGAAAAGAAATGCCAGAATTCATGCTGAAATGGTGGGAGGTGGCATGGCTGCAGATGCTTATCATTTAACCGGTACACATCCTGAAGGACTGGGTGCGAAACTTTGTATATCCCGGGCACTGCAGGATGCAGGAATTACGCCCGTCGAAATTGATTATATCAACGCCCATGCAACTTCTACGGGAATTGGTGATATCAGCGAAATGAAAGGTGTTGACAGTTTGTTTGGCGGCCTGCCGGTCAAAATCAGTGCGACCAAATCCATGACGGGTCACCTGCTCGGTGCTGCGGGAGCCATTGAAAGCATCATCAGTGTGCTGGCTGTCAGGGAAGATATTATTCCGGCTACCATCAACACCGTAACCGTCGACGAACATATCCCCGCCCGTCTGAATATTGTGATTGGGAAATCCATTCACCAAAAAGTGAATTACAGCCTGAACAATACATTCGGCTTCGGAGGACACACGGCGAGTTCGGTGTTTAAGAAGCACGCAATTTAGTTGTTAGTTATAAGTTGTTAATAGTACATCTGAAATTAATCGCGTAATACTATTGCGAAATTAGGAATGCCCCCCACTAACAACTTATAACTAATATCTAACAACTATCCCCCTATTTCTGCTTCACCACCGCCGGCGGCGTCCAGTTGCCACTCAGAAATTCTTCAGCGGGCCAGTACATCCTGAGCATCAGGTTGAATGCTCCGGGAGGTGCGGGCAGCCAGTTGTTTTCTTTGTCCTTTCCGGGTGAAAGATTTTGAAAATACAAATCCACCGAGCTGTCTGCATTATATTTTAAAGGATTGCGATTCCCAATGGCATAACGGTTGATCGGATTTTCAATAAAATAACCATCATTGTTATACATGGTTAATGACCAGAATGCATGCACAGGCGGAGTCTGTCCCTTGGCAAAATGCAAAACATATTTATTGGCGCCGCTATAAGGATTACCATCTGAATCTTTTGCAGAAGCTGGATACACAGCATCGTCCGGAATATTAGCACCCAATCCGCCATAACATACGATGGCCCTCAGATCATAGTCGGTACCATAATTGCCAAAACCCTTATAAACAACATTCCAGCCATTGATGGGTTTGCTGAGCTTGCCACTTTGCAATAGTTCATTCATATACCCGATAACCATTTTTGGAATTTCCTTCAGCGCTGCCTGAGTGGAGGTATCGAATGAACTCAAATCGAATTTCATACCTGGTCCCATACCGATTTTGGCAAACTTTGCCAACGCTGCTGTATCTGCCGGGGCTGGTGGATTTGCCACCATCAGGGTATTGATATAATTAAAGAATGAGTCAGTTGACATGGCCAGCAATTGCGCATTCGGGGCATCTTTGGGCAGACTGGCATCAACTGTCCCATCCGGTGCTGAATAGGGTTTGCCCCAGGCAGTTAATGGCGTGATATTGATTTTTCTTTCTAAAGGAACAACCACCTTGGTTCCATCTGCCTCGCTGTTCACCTGGATCCGGCCCAGCAGCCAAACCATATTGGTCGGTGATTTGATTTCCAACATGCCTGCAGGAATATTTCCTGTCCATTTGGGTCCGGTAATTAAAAAAGTATCCGCCATGGTTCCGGTTGTTCTTTTCCCGGGAGAAGAAAAAACATTTCCGTAAGCATCCAGCATCGGAAGAAGGTAATATCGGCCATTGGTATTCGGTACGGTAAGCACTAATGCATCGGCACCCAGGTCGAGAAACCCGGTATGATAATAGGTATCGGCATTGGGTCTTACCACATCGGTAAATTTTGCATTGGGAAACTGGGTGGCCACTGCCAATTGATTTATGGGGGCCATCAGGATTCCTTCTTTCGCTTTCACAATATTGATTACTTTTTTCTTCGTCATATCCATTAACGCGATAGGCATTCCGAATATGAATGCTGCTTTGGCGATGGAGACAACGGAATCTTTGGAAGGAGCTTCTGATCCTGCTTTTTCAGGTGTTGAAGTACAGGATGAAAATCCAAAAGCAAAGAGTAAAACTGCATAAACATATTTTTTCATAAAAGGATTTGTTGGTTAACTAAGCTTCTAAAGATAAACGCATTTGGTTCATTTACATGTTGTAACACCATTTTACAGTAAAACAGCCGGTAACTGAAAAAGAATGGATAATTTCCGTATGTGGAAACCTACGATATCATCATCATCGGCACAGGTGCGGGAGGCGGCACGTTACTACACAAACTGAAGGATTGTGGTAAGAAAATCCTGGTATTGGAAAGAGGTGGATTTCTTCCGCGTGAAAAAGAGAACTGGCAGAGTATTGAAGTTTTCCAGCACGAGCGGTATCATACAAAGGAAGTTTGGAAAACGACCAACAACCGCGACCTGCACCCCGGAACCGGATACTGGGTCGGTGGTAATACCAAAGTATATGGCGCAGCACTTTTTCGTTTGAGGGAAAAAGACTTTGGGCGAATTGAACATGCAGGTGGTGTTTCCCCGGAATGGCCCCTTTGCTATACAGACTTCGAGCCTTACTACGCTGAAGCAGAAAAATTATATTGTGTGCACGGGAAAATGGGGCTGGATTCCACGGAACCCTATCGCGCATCTGAATATCCTTATCCACCCATCAGTCATGAACCCCGGATACAGGAATTGCATGATGACCTGAAAGAAAAAGGGCTGCATCCTTTTTACATGCCGATGGGTATTAAATTGAATGAAAGCGATCCGCTGAACAGTGAATGCATCCGCTGCAGTACCTGCGACGGTTTTCCCTGTCTGCTGCATGCTAAAAGTGATGCGGATATCAATTGCGTGAGGCCTTCATTGAAAAACAGTAATGTGACCCTGCTTACCGGGGCAAAAGTAGAGAGACTCGTCACCAATAGTTCAGGAAATGAAATTGATTATATTGTAGTCACCTATAAAGAGGAATCCGTTCAGTTTAAATCATCCCTCATCGTTGTTGCATGTGGTGCCATTAATTCGGCGGCGCTGCTTCTAAAAAGTGCAAACGACAAACATCCGGATGGATTGGCGAATCGCAGCGGACAAGTGGGCAGAAATTTTATGAAACACCTGAGCGCAGCCATGCTGGGCATCAGCACAAAACCCAATCCAACCAAATTTCAAAAGACCCTGGCGGTAAACGATTATTATTTTGGAACTCCGGACTATTCTTATCCGATGGGGCATATTCAATTATTGGGAAAATCGGATAAGGACCAGATTTCACCTGATGCGCCTTTTTTTACGCCCGACAAAATGCTGAACGAGATGGCTTCTCATTCGATCGACTGGTGGTTCACAGGTGAGGATCTTCCGGTTGCGGAAAACCGGGTAAAAGTAATCAACGGACAGATTCACCTGGAATACGCAGAAAATAATACAGAAGGTTTTCAAAGACTGATACAAAACTGGAAGAAAATACTCGGCAGCATCGATTCTGGTCATGACCTTCTGCCCCATTCCATTTACCTAAGTAAGGATATACCACTCGCCGGAGTGGCCCACCAGGCCGGGACGGTCAGGTTTGGCACTGACCCGGAGAAATCAGTACTGGATATTCATTGTAAAACCCATGAAATTCAAAATCTCTATGTCGTGGATGGAAGTTTTTTCCCGTCCATCGGCGCTGTGAATCCTTCACTGACGATTATGGCGAATGCGCTCCGCGTAGGCGATCACCTGATCAGCAAACTGAAATAATGCTTTAGTTCAGTTTCACCACTTCAAAATCGGAAGCCTTTACTTTGCCCAGTTGCTGAAGATCATCATTGTTCCAGCGTTCGTCCGGTGCGCCGCTGATATACATATTGGAACCGATGTCAGCAAGGATTAACCCATACTTTTTGAGTGCTGTCAGGATTACCTGATCCGCTGCGGAAAAACTGCTGATGTCGAAGTTTGCTTTGAGCCGGATCTTGCCGCCAAAAGGAATGGAATATTGCCCGCCACTACTATTCACTTTATGCGTCGCCGGTGAGATATAAGCCGGTTTTACATTTGGTGAACTGAGGGTGAAGCGGATGGCATGATGAATTGCCCCGCTGGCTACTTCGTCATATTTTACCAGGCCCGGAAAAATCGGAAGTCCTGCTGCATCGGCAGACGTCCATCCATCCGGCCGCTGCTGATTGGAAGTCAGGTTAAACACGGCACCGGAAGAAGCTTCCCAATGATCCCCGTTTACGCTGGCATTATATAATTCATACAGCATTTCGTTGTCTTTGTCTACAACCAGCACATGCGAATCGCCCTGTCCGTTTCCTTCCACCGGCGCATTCAGCGGAACCGGATAAGGACCTGGATCACTTTCGTCTCCGTAATTTCCATCATAACTATTAGAGCGGAAAACAATGGGAACTTTTTGCTGGCTTCCGCAAACGACCACAAAGGGAATTCCGATCGGCGCATTATCCCATAGTCCACTTCCAAAATCAGCCTTTATTCCCGCTGTTGCATAGGGAGCGAGTATCTGGCTGCTGGACGGATCCGCCGGCAGTGCCGAAATATCCTGGTTCCATGCATTGTCTGATGGAAAAATGGTGATATGTAAAATGTCTGATATGCTGGCAGTGCAATTCGTTGAAGTTCCTGTTGGCGGGTCACCACCCGGAGTGCCGGTTTCCCCTTTATTTACCACCTTTTTTGAACAGGCGAAGAAGGCTAGTAAAATTACAATCGTACAAATACGAATCAGTGGTTTCATAGTTGGATTTTGGATCATCATATAGTTACAAAATACATACCAATTCAGGCTTAAGGCGTAAGGCTTAAAGCTTAAGGCTTTTCCGTCAACCGTCAACCGTCAACTTATTTGGTATATTTTTGTAACCAGTATACTCCGGGGAACCACTTAATGATTCACATGCAGATCGCAGATACCGAATGTCAGTCACGCCTCCTGCCCGTCAGGGATGCGCTGGAAGTATTGAGCGGAAAATGGAAGATCCCCATCATTATTGCGCTCAGCCAGGGCAATTTTCGTTTCAGGGAACTGCACCGCCAGGTATCGGGAATCACTACGCGCATGCTGTCGAAAGAGTTGAAAGAACTCGAACTCCATGGTTTGGTCATCCGAACGGTCTACGACAACCTGCCTGTAACCGTGGAGTACGAATTGACGCCTCATGGGAAAACCCTCAAGCCTGTTGTGGATGCACTGTATAAATGGGGTGTCACCCACCGTGATAAATTCATCCGGAAAACAAAGGTCAAATGAGCTCCTGGCAGCAGAATTTTAGGGTTTCGTCGCAATTACCTATTTCAGAACATGGATTGAAATAAGTTCGCTAATTATTGTTCAACAGGAAAAAGATATTAAAAATTCATTTTCAACTATCCATATGTCGGGAATAATTCAAACCGAACCTCCTCTGTTTTCAAAACAAAAAAACTCGCCAGCGATCAGGATCTGGCATTGGGTAACTTTTTTGGGATTCACGGCTTCCCTGGTCACCGTACTGCTGGGCTCCACACTTTTTAAAACCAGGAATAATATTTCAACGGTCACAGATGAAGTGGCCGCAAAAGGAGGTTCTGTGTCCAAAGACCAGGCTTGGAGCGTGGCCCATGCTTTCAGTGACAAACTATGGGACACACATAAAATCATCGGGTTCGT
>DATCAO010000109.1:0-2172 GCA_036512575.1 Puia sp. | reverse complement strand
GCACCCGGAATACTGATCCGAATGTATTCGTCCGAAACCGCAGGTGTGCAATCTCCCTCAGAAATTCCAGGCTGTGTTTCTTCGGCTGAAGCGGAAATTTGTCGGCATCACTGATACCCAGGATCTCCACGATCTCTGCTTTCAATTCCACCTGCTGGCCCTTTGCCGGAGATTTCACCAATTTTCCTACTGCCCTTATGGAAGTACCCGTGGTTATCTTTTTAAGCAGATTTTCATCAAAATGACCCAGTTCCAGCACCAATTGCAGGTTTTCATTACAGGATCCATCGTTCAGGGCGATAAACTGGTTATTTCGCATCGTTCTGACCCATCCCATAACTGTTATGTCCTCTTGTCCCGCAGACATGCCCAGGGCATCTTTGATTTTAACTCGTTTATTGAACATTCCGCTGTTTTAAGCTTTCAGATGATTAAAGACGGCAAAGATAATCCTTGAAATATTTTTTTAGATTTTCCGTTTTTATATTATCATTGCAGCGGAATCAGGCTGATTCGTTCTTATCTTTTGCTCGCAACCATCAGTTTTACTCATTCCGCTCGTCCTTAATCAAAATACAATCACAAATCCCTTTTCTACAGGTCAGTCCTAACTGCCGTAATTCTCAAGCTTTACTATGTACGACATACTCCAATTAAACGACATGCTCGTTCCCGAACTTCTCGATATTGCCGAGCAGTTGAAGATCTCCAATGCTAAAAAATCCGATAAGCAGGAACTCATTTATAAGATATTAGATAAACAGGCGCTCACGCCGAATGAAAAAGCCGACGCCGCAGACAACGATGA
This sequence comes from Puia sp., assembly GCA_036512575.1. Lineage (GTDB taxonomy): Bacteria > Bacteroidota > Bacteroidia > Chitinophagales > Chitinophagaceae > Puia. Next base: position 1,364 of record DATCAO010000109.1, on the reverse strand, counting down.
CAAGCCCAAGCGCAAGCGCATTGTAAAAACAACAACAGGCAATTCCAGTGAGGAAGCTTATGTTGAAAGTGGCGACCCGTCTCCGAAACTTAAAAAACCGGAACCCAAAAAAGATCTTAAGAAGAAAGAAGAAAAACCGATCGTAAAAAAACTGAGAAGGAAGGAAGATGAAGAGGCAGAGATCGCGCCTGAATCAGTAGAACACGCCAAACCTCATCCCCATTCAAGACCCGAGCCCATCCAGCAGCGCCATGCCGATCCGTCAGAGGAAAATGAAGAAAGAGAAGGTTCTGATGCAGACCAAAACGGTGATGCGAACCAGGTGAACAATAATGAGGAAAATGGCTCCTCACCTGAACAAAACCGTCAGGGAAATGGGGACGCAGCGCAGAAAGTTTATCCGCAACGCCGCAACGAAACTTTCAATATTGAATTCGACGGCGTCATACAGGCTGAAGGCGTTTTGGAGATGATGCCGGACGGGTATGGATTTTTACGGAGTTCTGACTACAACTATCTTTCTTCTCCGGATGATGTGTATGTTTCGCCTTCGCAGATAAAACTATTTGGTTTAAAAACCGGAGATACCGTTTATGGGTCTGTACGTCCTCCCAAAGAAGGTGAAAAATATTTTGCGCTTCTCAAGGTGGAAACCATCAACAACAAAACACCTGAAGATGTCAGGGACCGGGTTCCATTCGACTACCTGACACCCCTTTTCCCTTTTGAAAAATTGAATCTGTTTGTAAGTCCTTCTGATTTTTCAACAAGGATCATCGACCTGTTCACACCCATTGGCAAAGGACAGCGTGGCCTGATTGTATCACAACCGAAAACGGGCAAGACCATGCTGCTTAAAGCAGTAGCCAATGCCATAGCGATCAATCATCCGGAATGTTATCTGATGATTGTGCTGGTGGACGAACGCCCGGAAGAAGTTACGGATATGGAACGTTCCGTTCGGGCCGAAGTCATTGCGTCTACTTTTGATGAACCCGCTGAAAAACATGTAAAAGTTTCCACGGTTGCTTTGCAAAAAGCCAAACGACTTGTAGAATGTGGTCATGATGTGGTGATTCTCCTGGATTCAATTACCCGTCTCGCGAGGGCGCACAATACAGTTGCTCCTGCGTCGGGCAAGGTGCTGAGCGGTGGTGTTGAAGCCAATGCGATGCAGAAACCCAAACAGTTTTTTGGTGCTGCCCGTAAAATCGAAAACGGTGGCTCTCTGACGATACTGGCAACCGCCCTGATCGATACCGGTTCCAAAATGGATGAAGTAATCTTTGAAGAATTCAAAGGAACCGGTAACATGGAACTTCAACTGGATAGAAAATTGTCGAACAAACGTATTTTCCCTGCTG
>DATCAO010000108.1:0-7087 GCA_036512575.1 Puia sp. | reverse complement strand
TATCCAGGTCGGAGTGAGAGAACATCCTATTGCCGATAGCAGGTACATCAGTGCGATCACCAGTAACACTTTTTTCCTTCCATAACGTTGTGCCGGTCTGCCTGCGATCATGGATCCGATCACGGTTCCAATCAGGCTGGCGGCAACAGTGAATCCCAGTAAGAAATCGCTGAGTGACCAGAGTTGCTGAATTGTTTTTTCCGCGCCCGATATAACAGCGGTTTCAAATCCAAAGAGAAAACCGCCCAGGGCGGCGATCAGCGTACAGCGGAGCAGGAAGGAATTAATTTTCATACAGCAATCGTTATGGGGTATAAGGTATGAAAAAAATACTCACTAAATTGAGGATCCAAACGAAGGCCATATGAGTTTCCCTTACCAGATCCGGAGTTTCGACGAATATCTCGCGCATTATAAAAAAAGCATTGAACAGCCCGAGGCCTTCTGGAGTGAAGTTGCTGAACATTTTACCTGGAAGAAAAAATGGAACCGGGTGCTGGACTGGAATTTTAAAGAGCCACGGGTGCGTTGGTTCGATGGCGCCCAGTTGAACATTACCGAGAACTGCCTGGACCGGCACCTCCCGGATAAAGGAGAGCAGCCGGCCATCATCTGGGAACCCAATGATCCGAGTGAAAAAAACAGGATACTCACTTATAAAGAGCTGCACCGGGAAGTCTGCCGTTTTGTTCAGGTTTTAAAAAACAACGGGGTCCAGAAAGGCGACCGGGTTTGCATATATATGCCGATGATCCCTGAGCTGGCCATTGCCGTGTTGGCCTGTGCCAGAATGGGTGCGATTCATTCGGTGGTATTCGGAGGTTTTTCTGCACAGAGTATCACCGACCGTATCGAAGATGCCCAATGCAGGATTGTGATCACAGCCGACGGAGGTAACCGCGGTCCTAAGGATATCCGGCTCAAAGCCACCATCGATGAAGCGCTGACAAAGACTGATAAAATTCAGAAAGTAATCGTCTACAAACACCTCAATATCGACCTGCCGATGAAAGCCGGCCGGGATTGCTGGTGGCAGGATGAATTGAAAAAAGTTAAAACCGACGATTCGCCTGCTGAGACGATGGAAGCAGAAAATCCTCTTTTTATCCTGTACACTTCCGGCTCCTCGGGGAAACCCAAGGGCGTGGTACACACTTGTGCCGGTTATATGATTTATACCACCTACAGTTTTGTAAATGTATTTCAATATAAACCCGGGGACATTTATTTCTGCACAGCAGATGTGGGCTGGATTACAGGACACAGTTATACGATCTACGGGCCACTCAGTGCGGGTGCCACAACGGTTATCTTTGAAGGAATTCCTTCTCATCCCGATGCAGGCAGGTTCTGGGATATCATAGACAAATATGGCGTGAATATTTTTTATACCGCACCCACGGCCATACGCAGCCTGATGGGATTTGGTACGGACCCGCTGAAAGGAAAACGACTCGACTCACTTCGGGTACTCGGCACCGTTGGTGAACCCATCAATGAGGAAGCCTGGCATTGGTACGATGAATATATTGGCCGGCATCAGTGTCCAATTGTGGACACCTGGTGGCAAACAGAAACCGGGGGCATCATGATTTCCAATCTGGCAGGTATCAGCAAGGGCAAAGCATCTTATGCGACGCTTCCGCTGCCCGGCATTATTCCTTTACTGGTGGATGAGAAAGGAGTGCCAGTACCCGGATCGGATGCCGGAAAAGACGGGGTCTTTCATGAGGGCGCGAAGGGCGAACCCATCAGTGGTAATCTCTGCATCCGTTTTCCCTGGCCTTCTATAATCCGCACCACATACGGCGATCATGAGCGATGCCGGACGAATTATTTCGCTACCTATCCGGATTTGTATTTCACAGGAGACGGCGCCCTGCGCGATGCGGAAGGCAACTACCGGATTACGGGTCGAGTGGACGATGTGCTGAACGTGAGCGGCCATCGCATTGGAACAGCCGAAGTGGAGAACGCGATCAATATGTATCCTGACGTTGTGGAAAGTGCCGTGGTCGGTTATCCGCACGATATCAAGGGACAGGGCATTTATGCTTTTGTGACCCTGAACCGGAAACACCATGTTTCAGGTGAAGACAAATCGGGTGTAACCAAGATGGTGAACCAGGTGATCGGCGCCATTGCCAAGCCTGATAAGATTCAGTTTGTTCCCGGATTACCCAAAACACGCAGTGGCAAAATCATGCGTCGCATCCTGCGCAAAATTGCGGAAGGCGAAATGGAAAACCTGGGCGACATCAGCACACTTGTGGATCCGTCGGTTGTAGAGGAAATAAAACAGGGGAGGATTTAATTGTTAGTTGTTAGTTGTTAGTTATTAGTTGTGAAATGTATTAGAATTGCCACTAACAACTTACAACTAACAACTATTGAGCTGGTTCTTCTTTTACGATTTCGACCGTCGTTCCAATGGGTAACATGTCGTACAATTCATCCACATCTTCATTCTTCAGCGCAATACAACCGTTGGTCCAGTTTTGATATAAGTCTACGGCCATATCATCGTGAGGCCAGGTGCCGTGGATGGCAATACCACCACCGATTTTTGCATTTCTGGGTATCAGCCCCTTGGCTTTTCGCTCATTGAATTTGTCGATATCTGATTTGGTCGGGAAATCAATCAGCATCATTTTATCCCATTTTTCATGAGGTCTTTTTGAGGCAATATGGTAACTGCCTTCCGGCGTCCGGCGATCGCCTTCCATCATTTTGTCGCCCAGGTTCTTGCTGCCGAATACAACAGGATAGGTGCCATACCAGCCATCCTGGTCATACACTTTCAATTCATAGGTCGATTTGATCACTACAACATGCACTTCACCGGTAAGCCGTCGGTTAAAAAAACGTTTGTATGAAGTTTTGTTATCTGTTTCACGAAATCCCAGTAAACACAATGCAGTCATAGCTGCCAACATCATTTTTTGAAAGTTCATAACCCGGGCTTTATTTTTCAACGCCAAAAGATGTCGATATATTTTACCTGTTGAAAAATTTGTGATACCATTCCATTTCCGGCTTTTTTCCCCCGCAGGGAAAAGGGCTTAAAGCTTAAGGCTCAAGGCGTAAGGCAGTTGACGGTTGGCGGTTGGCGGTTGGCGGATTTATTTATTTTATTGTTAAAGAAAGAAAAAAAAACAGCGCCGAAACGGCGCTGTTTAGTTGTTAGTTATTAGTTATCAGTTGTCGGCGTTGGAGAGGATTTCTGTTTGCTTTAAGTAACGTTTACTGAGCGTATCAAATTCACTTATAACTAACAACTGATAACCAACAACTAAAATCACCAATTGCTAAACCTCAACCCGAAAGTATAAGGCGTCTGGTCAGGACCCTGGTTATTATACATTGTCTTGGTGGCCAGGGAACCATATAATTTCAACGGGCCCAGTTGTACTTCCGCAATCCATGATAATTTCCAGGGATCGAGGTCGAGGGTATTAAAGGTTTTATGTTTTCCGAATTGGTTACTGATCAGTTTTTGCCGGGATGAATACAGATAACCTGCGCTGATGCCCACTGAAACTCCAAATCCTTCGCGCAGGCTCGGTGTGAAATTGAAATTGATCATCAGCGGGATCGTCGCATAATCTGCGGCCAGCTTATTCTTTGTATACGTAATCGTATCCATGACCACCTCGGTTGGGTTGGTCAGGTATTTAATATTGGTCTGATACCGGTAGTTATTCAGTTCAATACCCAGCCCGTATTTCAGGTTGATGACATGTTTATAGACATTGAGGCGCTGCATAAACAGCCAGATATTCACGTCCACTGATTTTTTTGTATTCAGTGTAAACCAGTAAGACTGGCTGCCGGGTGCGAAGGTCTGCATGGTTGTACCGGCATAGTTCGATTTATCGTTGTAGTTGGTGAACCCCAGGTCAAGGATCAGCCAGTTGGTGCTGATATTGGAAGGTTTCACGTGGTTGTTGCGCCAATGGGGCGGCATGGGCCAGGGGGGCATCATACCATGATGGTCTTCTTTGTCCCATTCCTCCCAGTGGTTCCAGTCTTTTCCGTGATGATGATGCATCACACTGTCTTTTTTCTGTGTCGTGGAATCCTGCTGGCTAAACCCTTTCATCCCGATGCATATCAATGCCAGGATCGTAAAAATCTTCTTCATGATCTTGCTTATTTTTTAATAACTGAATTGAAAAACACTTACGCGTAGTTTTTTTGTATTGTCCGCGGTTTCGTCCCCGGCTGTGCGTTTGGTTAATTTTTTAAAAAAACCTGTAATGGCTTTATTCCGGTCGTTCAGTGCAATCACACTGATCGCATTATCCGTTTGTATATCGGTCAGTTGTTGATTTTCATTTTCCGCCGGATGATTCTTTCCGCCAACTGCAATCAATAGTGCGGGTGTTTTGACACCAACAGTCAAAAGTCCTGGAGCGACTTCAGCATTCCGGTTCATGTTGGTCTGCAATTCCGGCGTGGCATTCGATTTCTGCATCACCAACACCGCATCTCCGCTTGTTTCCTGTATTTGCGAATCGGGCTTTACCTGTTGCTGCAGTTGCCGGGGATCTTTGGCATCGCCGCTTTTCTGTTCGCCGGAATATTGTATTTGATCTCCTGCCACTGTTGATCTTGGTTTATATACCGGTACTGCAGATTTTACGGGATTTGCACTAACCAGGCGGGAGCTGCTCTCCTGCGCAGGTTCTTTGTCCAGGCTTTGTTTCTGATCTGACTGATTCAACTTTTCTGCAACGCCGGAAACGGGATGGCTCTTTTTCGAATCCGTGGAAGCAATCGTTTGTTCCTTATCAGAAATGAAAGTCTTTTGATTTTTGAGAACAGAAATAATAAACCAGCTGCCCGCCAGGATCAGGATGATGGCAGCGGCGATTCGTGTCCAGTACACCGGTATGACCCTCCTCTTTTCTTCTCTGCGGTACAGTAATTCCTTCGGTTCGAAAACAGTTTCCATTGGCCGCTGGATGGTATGTTGCAGGCGGCTGAATTCTTTTTGCAGGTCCGCATGTGCGCTCAGAAAATTCTCCACTTCCATCCGCTCAGCAGCGTCCAGCTCCTTATCCAGGTAGAGCAGAAAAAAGGTTTCATAATTGTTCCTGTTGATGTCCATAACTTCTTTCTTTAAAGTACATTTTCCACGCTCACGAGCCATTCTTTGAGTTGTAACCGGGCCCGGTGCAGGGTCACTTTTACCTGCGTACCATTCAGGCCGGTTATTTCCGCGATCTCCTCATAAGAATATCCTTCATAATCCTTGAGCAGCACCAGCGAACGTTGCCTTTCATTCAGACGCCCCAGCGCTTTTTCCAGCAGATCTTTTAATCTGGGCTGCCCCGTCCTGGTTTCCATTTGATCCGGCAGGGTTTCCCGGAATTCAAGCCTGCTGTTTTTACGGCCCAGGTCGATCATTTTATGATAGGCGATCGTAAACAGATAGGATTTGGCTTTGACTGCATTCACTTCGGCCCGGTGAACCCACAATTTTTCAAAGGAAGACTGTACCAGGTCACGCGCATCTTCCACCTGGCGGGTAGATTTCAGCATGAACCGATAGAGCCCGTCTGCATAGTTCTTCACACAGTCATTATAGTCCTCGACCGTCATAAGCCCTTTCCGGTTGTTTTCGTCATTTGTAATACGATTGTCAATCCAAAAAGTTACAAAGCTTACCTTTATCCGGTTAAAAATGTTCTTATGCATGAACTATTCGTGAGCCGGATCGCTGCACAACTCGAAGAAATCCGGGGTGCCGGATTGTTCAAAACCGAGCGGGTGTTCAGCAGTCCCCAGGGTGCTGAAATCGTAGTCAACGGCCGCAGGGTGCTGAATTTCTGTGCCAATAATTACCTGGGATTATCCAATCATCCGCAGGTGAGGGAAGCGGCGCATCAGATTCTGAACGACCGGGGATATGGCCTCAGCAGTGTGCGGTTTATCTGTGGCACCCAGGATATTCACAAAGAGCTGGAACAAAAGATCTCCGAATTCCTCGGCATGGAAGACACTATATTATATGTAGCGGCATTTGATGCCAATGGGGGTTTGTTTGAGCCGCTGTTTACCGAAGCCGACGCCATTATTTCCGATGAACTCAACCACGCATCCATCATCGACGGCGTTCGTTTATGTAAGGCCCGGCGCCTCCGGTATAAACATAATGATATGGCGGACCTGGAAGAACAACTCAGGCAATCGGCCGACTGCCGGGACCGGATCATCGTAACCGATGGGTCTTTTAGTATGGACGGCACGATCGCCAGGCTGGATCTGATCTGTGATCTGGCAGACCAATATGGAGCGATTGTGATGAGTGATGAATCCCATTCCTCCGGATTTCTGGGAAAGACGGGCCGGGGAACGCATGAATACCGGAATGTGATGGGCCGTATCGATATCATTACAGGAACCCTTGGCAAAGCGCTGGGTGGTGCCAATGGCGGATTCACGAGCGGAAGAAAAGACGTGATTGAAATGCTGCGACAGCGAAGCCGCCCCTATTTATTTTCAAACAGCCTGGCTCCTTCCATTACGGGCGCCTCGCTGGCCGTTCTGGACATGCTGAAAAAAGATACCAGTCTGCGGGATAAACTGGAAGCGAATACAAAATATTTCAGGAGCCAGATGACGGAAGCCGGTTTCGATATCAAACCGGGTGATCATCCGATCGTGCCCATCATGCTCTACGATGCGGTGGTTGCCCAGGAATTCGCGGCCACGCTTTTGGATGAAGGTATTTATGTGATCGGGTTTTTCTTCCCTGTTGTTCCCAAGGGTCTGGCCCGGATTCGCGTTCAGCTGAGTGCGGCACACGAGCGGGAGCATTTGGATCGTTGTATTGCGGCATTCACTACCGTTAGAAACAGAATGAAGAAATAATGTGGCGAATGTGGAATTGTAGAGATGTGGGGTATGAGGGAATGAAATTTAAAATTTAATTTAAAATTTTACTTTCACATATTCACATTTCCCACAACCTAAGTTCAAGTCATAAGTGCAATTTTCTCTGAGAAGACTTGGTTAGGTGTTTTGTAATTAAATTTTCTAACTGGTCTGTTGTTTAATTTATCTTCTACATCTTTTATCT
>DATCAO010000107.1:0-2671 GCA_036512575.1 Puia sp. | reverse complement strand
CCATTGTTCCATCCTGCGATATCCGGATTTATTTGAACGCAGTTTTGTTTGTTTTTCCTTCGGCAAGGTTTTTCACTGTACGGGATGGAAACTCGGTTATTGCGTGGCGCCGGAATGGATCACCAAAGAATTCAGGAAGGTTCACCAATTCAACGCATTCAGTTGTTTTACACCCACGCAGGTTGCGCTGGCTTCTTTCCTGAAAGAGCCTGTGCACTATCTTTCACTGCCCGGGTTCATGCAGAAGAAGCGTGATCAATTTGAAGAGCTGATGGCTGCCACCCGTTTTAAGGCGCTGCCCACGCATGGCAGTTATTTTCAGATCTATTCATACGCAGAAATATCGGATGAACCCGATACCGTGTTCGCCAAGAATCTTGTCGCCAACCACGGCGTCGCTGCAATTCCCGTCTCCGCATTTTATCAGTCCGGCAAGGATGATCATGTGGTGAGGTTCTGCTTTGCTAAAAAGGAAGAAACCATTCGGCTTGCAGTCGAGAAACTAAAGAAAGCATAAGGAAAGTATGGGAGTATGAGAGTATGGGAGTCTGGATTATTATACACCCACACTTCCAGACTCCCATACTCTCATACTTTTCTTAGTTATACTATGAACCGGAGGTCAGCAAGTTCCCGGCCAACCTGTTTGATGCCTTTGAATATTCGTTTTTTTTGTGTGGCTGATGGTTTCTTATTCCCTTTGATGTATTGTGCCAGGAGGCTTTGATTCATGCCGATTCTTTCCGAAAGTGCCTTGGCATTGATGATTTTGTAAAATGAAAAAAACTGCGGCAGGTCCAATGTGACATTGATGTCATTCATAGTGACCGACTTTCCCTTATCCTTCAGGGATACATTGACCGCTTCCAATATATTCTTTTTCAATTCTTCCAGATTCTTACCAACGGTGAAAATCATATCATCCGTGTTGTCAGCATAAGCTGAATATCCGGTTCTTGTTTTCTCAACGATCATTTTAATTTTCATGATACTGTCTTTATAATAGACCTGCATCTTTTTTAATTCTTATTTCAAGACCCTTTCCAACTTCTTTACTGCCGTGATTGAGACATATCACTCTTCTTATTTTTACATGATGACCCATAATTAAATGACTCCCTGTCTGTCTTATAACAAACCAGCCGTCTTTTTTGAGTAATCGAATGAGTTGATTGTACTTCACAAATTTAAGGTAATAAATCTATTACCCTCAATTTTGAGTAAATAACCCATATTCTCATACTTTCCTTACTCTGTTTTCAAACTCTTCGTCGGATTCGCAATCGCAGCGCGGATCGCCTGGAAACTGACGGTGATGACGGCAATGAAAACGGCAATCAGTCCGGCGAGTGCGAACATCCACCAGCTGATGGGTGTACGGTAGGCGAATGCGGAGAGCCACTGGTTCATCGCCCACCAGGCGATGGGCGTTGCGATCAGAAAAGAGAAGAGTACGAGTTTTACAAAATCTTTCGATAAGAGCTGTACGATGCCACTGACACTTGCACCCAGTACTTTCCGAATGCCGATCTCCTTGCTTCTTTGTTCGGCGCTGAAAGAAGCCAGTCCAAATAAACCCAAAGAGGAGATCAGGATCGCCATCAGTGTAAAGGAGTTGATGATATTTCCCAGCGTCTCTTCTGACTCATATTGTTTTTGCATCACTTCATCCAGGAACTGGTATTCAAATGGAACACCGGGAAGATTTTTGTGCCATGCGGCTTCTATTTTTGCAAGAACTGACTTGTAATTATTGCTGTTAACAGATACTGTCATCTTACTAAACGTTCTCCTGGTGCTATAATCCAGTTCCAAAGGTTTGACTTCATTGTGAAGAGAACTGTAATTAAAGTCTTTCATTACACCTATTACCTGTACGCTATAGAGGGGATCAGGTTTATATTCAGTATATATCATCGTGCCCGGCGCTTTCTCCGGAGTCAAACCCAGGCGTCGGCAGAGCGTTTCATTAATTAAGGTCTTGCCCGAATCATTCTGATGGAAATCCCTTCCCGAAATGATCTGAATGCCGTTTGATTTTACAAAGTATTCGTCAACGTCGATATTCTGGGCATCGACTGAGGTTTTCATATTCCCTCCCGGCGGGTACACGCCGTGATCCTGTTCTACGAATTGCCCCAGGTAAAAATTTGACAAACCAATCCCTTGCACTTCCGGTAATTCCCGCAGGGAATTCTTAAATGATGATGTTTTACTTTGGGTTCCATCGGTATAAAAACTAAAAATCAGTTTTTGTTTCTTATCAAATCCCAGGTCCTTATTTTTAATGTAGTTGAGCTGACTGTAGATGATGATGATGCTCGTGATTAGGACGATGGAGAGCACAAACTGGAATACGACCAGCGATCGCCTGATGCCTGCTGCGGAAATCTGGTTGGTAAAATTTCCTTTGATCACTTTGATGGCCTGAAAGGCGGATAGATAAAATGCAGGATAACTTCCGGCTAATAGTCCTGTTGTTAATACGAGCATGGTGAGGAATATCCAAAGTCGGAAATCCCGGAACAGGGTGAGGTGAATATCTGCACGGGTGATTTGATTCAGATAAGGCATCGCCACGATCAACAAAGGAAGTGCGATCAGGATGCCGAGCAGGGACAGAAACATGGATTCAGCGAGAAATTGTTTTACCAGTGAATACCTGCCGGCG
>DATCAO010000106.1:0-4678 GCA_036512575.1 Puia sp. | reverse complement strand
GCAGGTTGGTGAGGACAACCACATCGAAATCCTGTGGTTTTACGACGAGTTTCATGGCCAGGTCATCCACGATAATGTCGTCCGACTTTAGTTCAGGATATTCTTTGGCAACTTCCTGGAAACATTCCAGGAAAAGTCCGTCGGTCAGTTTCATGATATTGGCTTTGTGACCACAAGTGATGCGACGCGAACCGTTTTTCTTAGCCATTTCAAATGCATAACGGATCACCTGCAGGCTGCCCGGCCTGGTGATAAAGCGGCGGCTCAGGGCCACATCATGTGTGGGCATATGCTCAATACCCCCATACGTGTCCTCAATATTTTCACGAACGATGGTAATATCTATCGGGATGCCGGCCTTTGAGAAAACAGTATCTACACCATGGAGCGAAATAAAGACCCGCTTATTGGCGTAGGTGTTCCAGGTTTTTCTGGCGGTTACATTGATGCTCTTAACACCTTTTCCTTTCGGCGTTTCCATAGGCCCTTTGAACAGGATGCCGAGTTCCTCAATAACCTGCTGTGATTCCGGGGTCATTCCATTTGAAAATCCCTTGTCAAAAACCCATTTTCCCATGTCCACGATTTCGTATTCGAGCGGAACCTGGTTGGCATTGAATATAGAAAGAACGGCATCCATGATTTCTGGTCCGATGCCATCTCCTTTTGCGACTGCTATTTTCATAAATGATTTCGTGGTTGTAGTTGAGCGAATTTACGTTATTAAGCTTAACGCTGAAGGCCAAAAGAAGGCTTAAAGCGCAAAGCAGAAGGAGGAAGGCATAGGACGGCACCACTATTATCAAAAAGCCTTATGCCTTAAGCTTTAAGCTTATTTTCTTATTTTTATGCAAATTGACTCCATGGCGAATAAAATTTCAGAGGGGGTTGAGATCGACGTAGAAACATTCTATCAGCCGGACTACAGTAATCCGGTGGCCGGAGAACATATGTTTGCCTACCGGATCACGATCTGGAATCACAATAATTTTCCGGTCAAACTTCATCGCCGCCAATGGCATATTTTCGACAGCAATGGAAGTAACCGGGAAGTGGAAGGCGAGGGCGTAGTTGGCGTACAGCCAGTTTTACAACCCGGTGAAAAATACCAATATGTGAGCGGATGTAATCTGCGGACTGAAATGGGTAAGATGTATGGAAGTTATCACATGGAAAACATGCATGCCAAAAGCCTCTTTGAAGTGAACATCCCGATGTTTGAAATGATCGTGCCGTTCAAGATGAATTAATAATTAATAACTAATAATTAATCATTCATTGCTGTCGCTTCCACTACTACTTTATTCAGTTTTTTAGCCAGCGGGAAAAGCAAAAAACCGGCAATCAACGCCGCACCGGCACTGATCCCGAAGAATAGGGCCTTACTGTCGAAATGATCCCAGAAGCCGGTCATCATACCGGCGATTTTTCCTCCAAGTGAGGTTGTTATAAACCAGCCGCCCATCATCAGGGCTGTAAAACGGCGCGGGGCAACTTTCGAAACCAACGACAGTCCGACGGGACTCATGAATAATTCACTGATCGTAAAAACTCCATAAGTTCCGATGATCCAGGCTGAAGAAACTTTATGTTCATAGATGTTGGTAGAAAGTGCCGCGATAACCATTATCAAAGAAGATATACCCGCGATGATGGTTCCCCAGGCAAATTTGGAAGGCGTCGAAAGTTCCCTGCCCCTTGATTTCATAAAGCCGAAAAAACTGACAATTACGGGAGTAAGCACGATGATCCAGAAAGGATTGATCGACTGGTAAATTTCCGTAGAAATCAGTTTAAGGTTTTGTCCGTCCCCCGGCCATTCGCTTTTTGGAATGTTATGGAGATAAGGATCCGGTCCCATCTCAGTAATTACTTTACCATCAGCGCCTACCTGGGCATGAAAATGATAATCGAGTACAGGTACATCCTTTTTTTGATTCGTTATGGTATTGAGAAATCCAAACTTGGACAAAACCTTTTGGGAAAACTGTGGAGCTTCGCGTTTGGTATAGCTGTCTGCCCAAATGGTCAGTGAGGTAGCGTTCTGATTATATATATTCCAGAAAATGATGGCCACGCCAAACAACGTAAATAATGTCCCGATCCTTTTCCTGTCAAATCCGCTGCAACGGTACCATACACTGGCGTAAAAGATGATGATGGGGACGCAGGCGAAAATAAAAGCATCATTCGAGTGGGAACCGAAAATATTATTATTCGGACCCATGATAAACCAACCCAGAACACCCGCTGCGATGGCAGGAAGAAACACATAAGAGGTAATTTTTGAAAAAGACATATCCTCTTTATGAGCAGGTTTAATCACATCTGCATGTTTGACATATTTCTGACCGGCGGCGAATATGATTAAACTCAGGACCATGCCGAATCCTGCTGCGGCAAACGCATAACCCCAGGAATAATTAATCCGAAGGAACGCAGCCACGAAATTGCAAACAAAGGCCCCGATATTGATGCCCATGTAAAATATATTGTAGGCAACATCTTTTTTTGGCCTGAGCTCTTCTTTGTTATAGATATTTCCCAGCAGGGTACTGATATTCGGTTTGAAAAACCCATTCCCAACAATCACACAGGCCAGCGCGATATACAATAAACCCCCGCTATGGGGTACAGACATCAGGAAATATCCAAGTGCCATTAAAGATCCTCCGAGGAAGATGGACAACCGGTATCCAAAATAACGGTCCGCCACCAGCCCCCCGATAAAAGGAGTCAGGTAAACCAGGGCGATATAAGATCCGGTGATATCGGCAGCCAGGCTCACGTCCATTCCTCTTCCGCCATTGGCTACTGTGTCGTGTAAAAAAAGATAGAGAATCCCAACCATCAAATAATAACCAAATCTTTCCCACATCTCAGTAAAAAATAAAACATATAATCCCCTGGGATGTCCTTTCTGCGGAAGGGCTGTATTCATGTGTTTCAAATTTCTTTGAAGAAAATGCGTTATTGAATCGCCTAAAGTAACATTAATTTAGTCATCACAAATCACCGGACTTGCCGCCATTCATAAAATTATTTTTTAGTTCTGGTTATGAATAGTGAATTTCGGGCCTGATCAAAAACGACCCATGAATATATTATTACTAGGTGGAGGGGGAAGAGAACATGCACTGGCATGGAAAATAGCACAAAGCAAATCCTGTTCAGCATTATTCATAGGCCCAGGAAATGCGGGCACGGCGGCATTGGGCAGGAATTTGTCGGTGGACCCAACGAATTTTCAGGATGTCAGAAAGACCTGTGTGGATCACGATATACAAATGGTGCTGGTTGGTCCTGAAGAGCCCCTGGTTAAAGGCATTGTGGATTTTTTCGCAGCTGATAAAGCGTTACAACATATTCCGGTTATCGGACCGTCCGCTTCAGCGGCCAGACTGGAAGGAAGCAAAGCTTTTTCTAAACAATTCATGCTGAAGCATGGCATTCCAACTGCAGCATACAAAGAATTTGACGCGAATCAATTTAATGAAGGTTCTGAGTATGTAAAGAACCATGGACTGCCGGTGGTCCTGAAGGCAGACGGACTGGCTGCGGGAAAAGGTGTGATCATTTGTCAAAGCCATATTGAAGCCATGGCTGAATTTGAGCTCATGCTGCAGCAGGATAAATTCGGGGAAGCCGGCCGGCGGATCGTAGTGGAAGAATTCCTGGATGGCATAGAATTGTCAGTGTTTGTGCTTACTGACGGTGACCATTATGTGCTTTTACCGGAAGCCAAAGACTATAAAAAAATCGGGGAAGGGGATAAAGGACCAAATACGGGAGGAATGGGTGCTGTAAGTCCGGTGCCTTTTGCAGACAGCGCATTCATGCAGAAAGTGAAGGAACGGATCATCGATCCGACAATCCGCGGTCTCAAAGCCGATGGCATTGAATACCGGGGTTTCATTTTTATCGGGTTGATCAAGGTAAATGAGGAACCCATGGTGATTGAATACAATTGCCGCCTGGGCGACCCGGAAACGGAAGTGGTGATTCCCCGGCTTAAGAATGATTTCGTAGACCTGTTGCAGGCAGTGGCCGATAAAAAGTTACATGAAAAAGTCATAGAAATAGATTCCCGGGCAGCAGCCACGATGGTGGCAGTCAGCAGGGGCTATCCGGGCAGTTATGAAAAAGGGTTTCCCATTTACGGTCTGAAAACAGAACATACGGACAGCCTGGTTTTTCATGCAGGAACCCAATCCGAAAACGGGCAGGTGGTTACCAATGGCGGCAGGGTGCTCTGCGTTACTTCTTATGCGGGTTCATTGCAGGACGCAATCCGTAAATCCATGGAAGTTTTGACACATATCGATTTCGAGGGCATTTATTTCCGACGCGATATCGGGTATGAATTCCTCTGATCTGCCCGGTGTAATCGGGTTTTACCGTATTTTCCGCGAATCTTTTTGAAATGAATTGGGAATTGCTCCGCCCAATGGATTTCCCCCTCTTATATTAAAGGTCCATGCGGGCACCTCATTACGGTAAAGAGCCGTAAGCGGCTTTAGAATAAACCCAATGTAATAGGAAATAACCTGATGAAAATAGCGTTCAGTGCAGGATAGCGGCGATTAATGTTCACTTTGTTAATTCCGATTATTTCCGTCAATTTTGCATGCATCGTAACAGAATATAAATCTGACCTTTTAAAATGGGATTATTCAAT
>DATCAO010000105.1:0-2174 GCA_036512575.1 Puia sp. | reverse complement strand
ATTGCCGATTATAAATTTAAAACGGAAGAAGAATGCCTCGACCAGGTAAAAAAAATCATGTCTACCCTGGTTCATCCGCGCAGCGCTGGTTTTGACCGCATAGAATCGAAGGCTCCCTCAAAAAATCCCGATGAGCTGTATGGTATGCTTCCATCTGATGCCACCAAACCTTACGAGATGCTGGAGCTGATCGAACGCATCGTGGATGCGCCCGGCATTCAGCAGTACAAGGAAGACTATGGTAAAACCATCATCTGTGGCTACGCACGCATTGAAGGATGGGCAGTTGGTATCGTTGCCAACCAACGCAATATCGTGAAGACCAAAAAAGGGGAAGTGCAACTGGGCGGTGTTATTTACAACGACAGCGCAGATAAATCCGCCCGGTTCATCATGAATTGCAATCAGAAAAAAATCCCGCTTCTTTTTCTTCAGGACGTGACCGGGTTTATGGTTGGCACCAGAAGTGAACAGTCAGGCATCATCAAAGACGGCGCAAAAATGGTGAATGCCGTGGCAAATTCCGTGGTTCCCAAATTCACCATTGTTGTGGGCAATTCTTATGGAGCCGGCAATTACGCCATGTGCGGAAAAGCGTATGACCCCAGGCTGATCATGGCATGGCCGACGGCAAAGATTGCAGTCATGGGAGGAGACCAGGCTGCAAAAACATTATTGCAGATCCAGGTGGCGGCACTTAAATCAAAAGGTCAGGTGATAGACCCTGCGGAAGAAAAAAAATTACTGGACGAGATCCGCGGTAGATATGAAAAACAAACCAGCCCTTATTATGCGGCTGCGAGGTTGTGGGTCGATGCGATCATCAATCCGATGGATAGCCGGAAATTTATTTCTGAAGGAATACGCGCTGCCAACCAGAATCCTGATATTCAGGAATTCAAGACAGGCGTATTTCAGGTTTAATCAATAATTTGGAATTGTGGAATTGTGAAAAAGTGAATACCTGTAAATGAAATGTCCAATTTAATTTTAAATTCAATTTTAAATTTCATTTCCACATTTCCACAAAATAATTGTAAAGCAATTATTTACAATTCCACATTTCCACATTATTAAAAAGTAAAATAAAAAACAAGTTTTGAATGCCCCTGTAATCATGTACACTGACGGTTCCTCCCGCGGAAATCCCGGCCCGGGCGGTTATGGAACCATCCTGATGTGGAAGGGAAATACCAAGGAACTGTCTGCAGGCTACAAACGAACCACCAACAACAGAATGGAGCTGATGGCTGTCATCGCGGGCCTGGAGGCACTCAAAAAAAACAACATTCCGATAAAAATATATTCCGATAGCCAATACGTGGTGAATTCAGTTGAAAAAGGCTGGCTGAAAAACTGGATGGCTACCGACTTCAAAGGAGGAAAGAAAAACAAGGATCTCTGGCTCCGGTTCACCGAACTGGCCGGTAATCATCGAATACAATTTCATTGGGTTAAGGGCCATGCAACCAATCCCCACAATAACCGGTGTGATGAACTGGCAACCCTCGCAGCCGACGGAAATCATTTAATCGACGATGAGGGTTATGAGGGGTAGTTAAGCTTTGACTCCTTCCCCTGCTGCCTGATGATTCCTTATGAATAAATAGCTCCCGAAAAGAATGGCAGAGAAAACAAAGGTGGCCAGGATGCTCATCCGGTAGAAAGGAACGCCGTCAACATAACATAACATCAGGCCGTTAAATGTTTTGGGCCGGTCCAAACCCCGGGTGGTTCCGTTACTCGCCCAGACGAGAAAATTAGACGCCAGAAAATATAAAGTGGGTGCTGCCAGTGAAGCAGCCGCGATCTGAATAATATTTAATTTTTTTATCGCCAGGCCAACAAAAACGAGGAGGGCAAAAAGAACATAATTCTGCCATTGCCCTTCATAAAAACCAGGCATATTCGTCATGCCTCCCAAATAAAGCACCTGGTATATCAGGTCTGATATAAACATAGACAATACAGGTATAACAAATGCCCATTTTTTATCCCGTATCACAGCACCGGCAAATACGGCCATCGCCCACTGGGGCGCAAATCCGAAAGGACGACCCGGAATGATCCGGTAAACGGCCGCGATGATCACCAATAGAAAAAAGGACCAGGCTATGTTTTTAGAGGACTTCATTGCAATGATTTAGAAATGTAAAATTAACTGTTTTTAAAAA
>DATCAO010000104.1:0-6862 GCA_036512575.1 Puia sp. | reverse complement strand
AAAAAGCCAGTTCACATCCCGGAGATATATAAGCAGATCATGAAACCGACTGCCGTCAAGCACCAATACGGAATATTTCATTTAACAGTCATTGTTGCGGCACTGGGGTATTTCGTGGATATTTATGACCTGCTGCTCTTTACTATTGTAAAGAAAGAATCGATGATGCAGGTGGGTTCCACGGATGCTACCCTGCTGGCGGACAGTAGCCGGGTGATCAACTGGCAGATGATCGGTCTCCTGCTCGGTGGCATCTGCTGGGGCATGCTTGCAGATAAAAAGGGCAGGCTTTCCGTACTCTTCGGCTCCATCCTCTTGTATTCCGTGGCAAACTTCATCACAGCATACGTTCATACCGTCGACCAGTATGCGCTTTGCCGATTTGTGGCCGGACTGGGCCTGGCCGGTGAGCTGGGTGCCGGTATTACGCTTGTAAGCGAATTGTTGCCTAAGGAAAAAAGAGGAATCGGAACTTCCATGGTTGCAGGCATCGGATTGATCGGTGCCGTTGCAGCCTATTATACCTATCAACTGACCAGGGACTGGCGCCTCTGCTATAAGATTGGCGGAGGCCTCGGCATTGTATTGCTTATTCTAAGGGTGAGTGTTTCAGAATCCGGGATGTTCCTGCAAACCAAACAGCAAACTTCAAAAAGGGGAAATTTTTTCATGTTCTTTACACAAAAAGACCGGTTCCGGAAGTATATGAACGCCATCCTGATCGGTTTGCCCTGCTGGTTCGTGATCGGTATCTTAATCAATCAAAGCGATCGTTTTGCAAAAGCCATGTATGGCAGTACCAGCCTGGATTCCGGCAGATCCATCATGCTGGCCTATGTCGCGATTTCCATTGCGGATGTTCTTTCCGGATTTATTTGTCAGTGGTTCAGGAGTCGTAAAAAAGCATTGTTGCTTTTCTATTGCATGGCCTGCGTTTCCGGAGTTTTATTTTTCAGTGGTCTGAATGCAAGTGATGGAACCATGTATTTTTTCTCCGCGTTACTCGGATTTTCGACCGGATTCTGGGCCATATTTGTAACCATGGCTGCTGAACAATTTGGTACCAACCTGCGTGCCACGGCCGCCACCACCGTACCCAATATGGTTCGCGGAGCCCTTCCTTTGATGAACCTGCTTTTTCTGAATCTCTTTCAAAAAACCTGGGGACTGGGACTGATCCTGAGCGGCATCATTACCGGGATCATCGTGATTTTTGTCGGTCTGACGGCTTTTTATTTTACTGAGGAGACCTATCACAAAGACCTGAATTATGTTGAACTATGAGCTCGTCGCGGTGGGGGTGGGTTGAATCCCTATCTTCGCGCCTGATTTTTTCAGCAAACACTTATCGATGAAATTTCTGATCATTCGTTTTTCTTCCATCGGGGACATTGTGCTGACCACTCCGGTGATCCGCTGCCTCAAAAAACAGGTTCCCGATGCGGAGATTCATTTTCTGACGAAGTCGACCTACCTGCAGATTCTCACTTCAAATCCCTATATCGATAAAATCCATTACCTGGAACAGAGCCTGCAGGCCGTCATCTCCGAACTGAAGCGTGAAAATTTCGATTGCATCATCGACCTGCACCACAATCTACGGTCCATGAAAGTAAAAGACGCTCTGAAGATTAAATCCTATTCTTTCGACAAACTCAATATCCGCAAATGGTTGTACACGAGTTTTAAATGGAATTCACTGCCGGACATACATATCGTGGACCGTTATATGGAAACCGTTGCGGGCCTGGGCGTAACAAACGACGGGGCAGGGCTGGATTATTTTATTGCGAAGGAAGACGTTATCAATGAGAAAGATCTGCCCACTTCCCACCTGGCCGGTTATGTCGGTATCGTAATCGGTGCTGCGCTGAATACAAAAAAATACCCATTCCACCACCTGAAAAAGCTTTGCGAATTGCTGGACCATCCCATCGTTTTGCTTGGCGGCCTGGAAGATGCAGACGAAGGTGACCGCATTGCATCATCAGATAAAATCAAGATCTATAATGCCTGCGGAAAGTTCGGATTGAATGAATCGGCCGACCTCGTGAGGCGAGCCAAACTGATTGTGACCAATGATACAGGACTGATGCATATTGCAGCCGCCTATAAAAGACCTGTAATTTCACTCTGGGGTAATACGGTTCCGGAATTTGGAATGTATCCTTACTACGGCAGCCGGTTTTTGCAGGGGAACGAATCAAACCCAGGCCGGCAACCTTATGAGATTATGGAAATAAAAAATTTGCGCTGCCGGCCCTGTTCAAAAATTGGTTATGATGCCTGTCCCCTGGGGCATTTCAAATGCATGGAAAAAATAGATCCGCAGGATGTGCTCGTACGAATAAAGGCAAGACTTTCCACTATTTGATGTGCTGGCCCGTCCAGGTACCGTCTTTGGAGAATACATTGTATCCGACAACCGAGTCAAAGCACAGGTATTTCCCGTCCCAAACTCCTTTCACATCAAAATGATTATAAATACCCGGTGCAGCTTTGACATAGAAACCGGTCCACTCCCCCTGGGCGTCAAAGGTTAACATCAGTTGCTGGGTGGCCACTGAAATATATCCAATCAGTTCATCGGTATTATTAAAAATATACAATCCCTTCCAGGACGGGTTCTTGGGATGATATTCATTGTGGTACATGGGGTTCAGCGTCTTATTCATATCCGGGTTCAGTTCGTAGTGATTCAGCGGATTGATGGTGCTGTTGAATTCCGGATTGACATCGTTGTTATGGGCAGGATTGATATTCCAGTTGTATTTCGGATTGATGTAAGAATTCTTTTCGGGATTCATCGTGCTGTTAAACGTGGGACTCAGGTTGATATCCACTTTGGGGTCGTGCCTGTTTTCCAGGGACTGGGCGAAAAGGGCGTTTTGGAACAGTAAGGCAGTAAGCAGGAACAGGGGTAAAATTCTTTTCATTTAAATTTTTTCAATGGTTCACAATTCGATAAGACCGGCTTCGCAGGTTAAATTACGAAATATTCGCCGGCCCTTCATTTTACATGGATATGCGTCCATCTACCGTTTTTGTCAAACAGGTTATAGCCACTTTGGTTGTCATAACAAAGGAACATTCCCGTCCAAACTCCGAACAGGGTAAAATAATTATACATCGACCGGCCCGCTTTCACATAATATCCGTTCCAGGTTCCGCTGTTGTCGAAGGAGAGCATCACGTTTTGGGTAGCGACGGAAATATATCCAAACAGCTGGTTGGAATCATTGAAAAGGAATAATCCCTTCCAGGTATCTGTTGAAGGTCGCAGGCTCCGCATGATCACCGGATTCAGCACATCGTTCGACTGAGGGTTCAATTGCAGGTTGATCATCGGGTTAATCGAGGAATTCCGGGTGGGGTTCACCGAATTTTCCTTCAGCGGATTCATATTCCAGTTTGTTGCCGGGCTGATGGCGAGGTTGCTGTCGGGATTGATTTCCCGGTTTTTGAAGGGGTTCAGGTTGGCATCTTTTTTTGGATCATGGCCCTTGAAAGCCATATCTGCCTGAGTTTGTTTTGCCGCCGCCTCATCCTGAGCGGGGTGCAGAGTACTGTCCTGTTGTATCGTAACAACAGTGCTGTCGTTCTGTGCCTGAAGCGCCGAACTGATAAAAAGGGATACCACCAAGATCACTTTTCCTCGCATACGAATAACAGGTTGTTATAACGTTGGATTCAATGCGACTTTTCGCCGGATACGAGGATGAAAAAAGGGAAAAATTGGAAAGAAAGGTTAAAGGTAGTACAGAGGTGCGGTATTGTCAAGCCCTGAGCCGTGAATGTGGTAAATGTGGAATTGTGGATATGAGAGTATATGGAAGTTGAATGTGGAAATGATAATGAGAAAAAATGTGAATTGAAATCAATACATCTCGTTCACATATTGTAATTTCCTTATTCAACCTCCACATTCCCACATCTCCACAATTCCACATTCACCACATTATGAAAATGGGTTTGTTGGATTAAGCGCTCGCTTTCACCACATCATCAGCCTCACCCTGGTGTTTTGTATCGACGTTGCGGTAAGAGAGGAAGAACACAACAGGAAAGATCAGCAATGAAAATATCGTAGCGCAGATCAGTCCCCCGATCACCACGCGGGCCAGGGGCCTGGAACTTTCAGAGCCGATTCCGGCAGATAAAGCTGCCGGCATCAGGCCAATCGTTGCCATCAGGGCGGTCATCAGCACCGGTCTGATCAGGGAATTTACTCCGCGTTTCACCGCAGTATATAACGGATTTTCGCCCCGCAATCTCTCCAGGTTATGTTTGAATGCCGTGATCAGCAACACACCTTCCAAAATACAAATCCCGAATAATGCTATGAAGCCGATACCTGCGGAAATACTGAAATTGGTGCCGGTGATCAGCAGGGCAAATACACCGCCCACCACGGCAAAGGGTACATTTAAAAATACCAGTCCCGCGTCTTTGAGGTTTCCGAACATAATAAATAACAACAGGAAGATCAGGAGCAGACTGATGGGCACCACTTCCATCAGGCGTTTGGATGCCCGCTGCTGGTTTTCAAAATCTCCCTGCCAGACCATACTGTATCCCCGCTTCAGCTTTACTTTTTCCTCTACTTTTTCCTGTGCTTCCTTAATGGCTGATCCCATATCTCTTCCGGCGATGGAAAATTTTATGGCGGAATATCTTTCATTGTCATCGCGGAATATCAGGCAGGGGCCGGTCTTTAACGAGATCGTTGCAATTTCTTTTACCGGTACTTTAGATCCGGAAGAAGTGGGCACCTGCAGGTTTCCAATGTCTTCGTCGGAAGATCGGAATTCTTCGGGGAAGCGGATGCGCACTTCAAATCGTCTTACCCCTTCGTATAACTGGGTAACCGCTTTTCCTCCAATGGCCATTTCGATCACGGCATTGGCATCGGCTGTGGACACGCCATACAGGGCCATACGGCTCTGATCGAGATCAATATCCAGTTCAGGCTGACCGATATTACGGATCACACCCAGGTCTTCAATACCCCGAACGGTTTTCAGGATGGAATACACTTCATCAGACTTGGCTTCCATATAGTCGAGGGAATCGCCGAAAATTTTCACACATATAGATCCCTTTACTCCTGATACGGCTTCCTCAACATTGTCCATAATGGGCTGGGAAAAGTTTAATTCCGCCCCCGGGATTGTTGACAAAGATTTGCGCATCTGCCCGATCAGGTCTTCCTTGGAAATTTTTGGACTCCATTCTTCCTGGGGATACAGCGACACATCGAATTCGTTATTATAAAATCCGGTTACATCAGTACCATCATCAGGGCGTCCGGTTTGGGAGACTACCTTTCTTACCTGCGGAAATTGCATCATGATCGACCGCATCTGATCTGATATCTGCACGGATTTATCCAGGGAGATGCTGTAGGGCAGGGTTGCCCTAACCCAGATGGATCCTTCATTCAGTTCAGGAAGAAACTCCGTTCCCAAAAATTTAAATGCGTAAAGGCCCACAACGACCACCAGAGTGGAAATGCCCAGTGAAAGTCTTTTATTTCGGAATACCAACCGGAAACCACTCATGATCCTTGAAGTCATAAAATGGGTAAACGCATTGTGTTTTTCCTTTACATTTTTGTTAAGCAGGGCGTTTACGAGTACCGGAACCAGGGTCAGGGTAAATATCAGTGCACCCATGAGCGCGAATCCGAGCGTGTAAGCCAGCGGAGAGAAAAGTTTACCCTCCACCTTCTGGAAAGAAAAGATCGGCAGCAGCGCGGTGATAATAATGACCTTCGAAAAGAAAATGGCTTTCGCAAGTTCGGCGCCTTTTTTCCGGATCATGCCCATTTTGGCCAGTTTGTTAAAACGCACCATTCCAAAGTTTTTCGCCTCCTGATCCAGCATCACAAACAATCCTTCCACCATCACCACCGCACCATCGATGATGATCCCAAAATCTATCGCGCCCAGGGAGAGCAGATTTGCAGACATGCCCATAAAATGAAGGCAGATGAAAGCAAACAAAAGTGACAGGGGAATGATGATCGACACGATCAGGGTCGTGCGCCAGTTGAACATGAATAGGGAGACGATCAGGGTAACCAGCAATATGCCTTCGATCAGGTTGTGCATGACCGTATGGGTAGCATAGCGGATCAGTTCTTCCCTATTATAGAAGGGTACTATTTTAACATCCGGCGGTAGTACGCGGTCGTTGAGTTTCTGGACTTTTAATTTCAGTGCCTTGATCACTTTGTCCGGATTTTCCCCTTTCCGCATGAGCACAATGGCTTCCACCGCGTCGCGGACATCCTGAACCGTTCGTTTGGTATTACTGTCCAACGCGTCGGATCTTCCCACTTCGCCCAGTCGGGGCAGGCCTGAAACCTGAACGTCGGCAATATCTTTTACCAACACGGGCAGACCATTGATGTTGGTGATAAAAATATTTTTGATTTCGTTGATATCGTTCAGCAATCCAATGCCCCGAACGACATAAGCCTGATTATTTTTTTTGATCACATCGCCACCGATATTGATGTTGCTTTTATTTACGGCCGTATATACGTCGAGCGGTGTGATGCCGAGCCCGGCAATTTTTTGCGGATTCACTTGTATTTCGTAAGCTTTTACGGTTCCCCCGAAACTGACGATGTCTGCAATGCCGGGCACGGAACGGAGCTCACGGTCAACCGTCCAGTCCTGGATGGTTTTCAATTCCCGGGGATCCCGGAATGAACTGGTGAGGGTATACCTGAATATTTCTCCGGTAGGCCCTGTCGGAGGCTGCACCTGTGGCGAGATGGATTCCGGGAGCTGAGCATTTTGAATCATCGTATTCACCTGGGTGCGGGCATAAGCGTCCTGTACATCATCTTCAA
>DATCAO010000103.1:0-3823 GCA_036512575.1 Puia sp. | reverse complement strand
AGCCCCGAACAGCATTTGCTCCTGGCAGGCCTCTGCTGAATCACTGGAACTTCTGCTCGACACCAATTCAGGGGGTATGGGTGTACGCCTGGGTGAAAGGACCCTGCATGCCGCTGATATCATTACTACGGAAAACCTGCCCGGGGAAAATCCTTACCATACCGATATTCGTTTTTGCAAAATGATGTGCACGACCCCGAAACTGCCGGAGGCCCCTGTTTACGGTATCAATGACTGGTATTTCGCTTATGGTAAAAATTCACGCGATCTCATCCTCCAAACCACCGGACTGATGTCAGATCAGGTCACCAATTGGGATAATCCGCCATTCTCGGTAATTGATATGGGCTGGTCGGTAAAACCGGCAAGGACCAATGAAGAATATTGCTGGGGCGACGATTTTACCAGGGGAAACGATCAGTTTGGCGATATGTCGGCCGTCGCAAGTGAAATAAAAAAAATAGGGATGCGTCCCGGACTTTGGACACGTCCCCTGCTCGCTAATGCCAATGACAAGCCCTCTCTGCTGATACCACTCCGACAAAATCAGACCGATCCGAAAGAGCGGTACCTCGACCCGACAATACCGGAAAATTTACAGCGTATCGGAACGACGATTCGTTTGTACAAATCCTGGGGTTATCATCTCGTCAAACATGATTATACCGGTTTTGACTTTTTCGGCAGGTGGGGATTCGAAATGAAAGATGCGATGACGGAGCAAGGATGGCATTTTCAGGATCGCTCCATTACCAATGCAGAGATCATTCTTTTTTTATATCGCACCCTTCGTGCTGCATCCATGGATATGTACCTGATCGGATGCAATACCTTTAGTCATTTGTCTGCCGGAATTTTCGAATTAAACCGGATCGGCGACGATACCAGTGGAAATGAATGGGCACGCACATTAAAGATGGGGGTCAATACACTGGGATTCAGGCTTCCCCAGCACAATACTTTTTATGCAGCGGATGGGGACTGCGTTGGGCTCACTACCAAAATTCCCTGGGAAAAAAACAAACAATGGATGCAGCTTCTTGCAGAAAGCAGCGCGCCGTTATTTATCTCCGCCCAGCCCGAGGCATTGGGCAAAGAACAAAAGCAGGCTATTAGAAACAGTTTCGCTGCCGCTTCGCGCAAGCAACCGCTGGGTGAACCATTGGACTGGATGAGTAACCCAAGACCTGAAGAATGGATACTCAACGGCACAAAAAATTATTTTGACTGGACCTGAGGTCTTTACCAAACCTTCAGATTCCTGAAAGCAAATGGCTTCCGTCAAAATAGCCAAATTCTGGCTGTGAACCGCAGTATGCAACAGAAACGGGGTAATCAGGTGAAAAACTAAAACTTTTAATCATCCATTTTTTTAAGTGCTTTTCGTGCGGCGAAAATTGATCTAATACCGAAACGGTTTTCAAATTATCCCTCAGCCCAAAGCCCACTGCTTTCGTGACCGCCTCTTTGCGGGTCCACAAAAAATAAAAAGCAGCAACCGGGATTTTGGCAGTAGCAACAAACTGCTGCTCTGCCGGGCTAAAATGCTCCTGCAACAGGTCTGAAAAATCAAAAGCAGAATCGATTTTTTCTATATCAATACCCAGTTCATTCCGGGAAAGGGCCACAACCACCCATTCGCCGGAATGGCTGATATTAAAACGCATTGGGGCACCAGCATTTTCTATAAATGGCTTTTGACCTTTTTCAGCAATGATGCGAATGTCCATAGGGTCCAGCAGTAGATAATTCGAAAGAAGAATACGGAGGGATCGCCGACCTGTGATATACCTGTTCCGATCCCCATCAAACCGGAAACGTTCGCAAATCATCTTTTCTGAGTCGGTTAATAAGGAAAAAAATCCCCCGAGTACCGGAAACTTCCATATATGCACTGCACGCTCCAGTTTCCAGTCAAATGGATCCGGTTGAATAAAATCGAAGTGTTCGAATCGATTCTCCTTATCGGTCATAGTTCTATTTGAAAAAAATGTGAAAGCTCATTTTGCACATCTGTCGGATACGAATTAAATGGCCTTCAACACAGAAGAAGGATCCGTAAAACCCGGCCTGATTTCCTTACCTGCATTTCGTTCATTGATGATCCGGCCCAGCACTCGGGATAGTTCCTGTACATTGGGTGCGAGTAAAAAAGTTTTGTGGTCGCCTGATATTTCATGGATTTCAATGCCCTGTAGTGCATATGGTTTCCATCCCAGGTATACGGGATCATCCAGAAAATACATCCTGCTTTTTACCCGGAACAGGTCTATGCTTCCATTATAAGGTTCGAGTTTATATTTATCAAAAGCGATATCATGTTTGTGGTTGATTTTATCCGCAAAGTCCAGGTGTTCCTCTTGGACAGAAATTTTTTTCAGTATGCCGGCGTTGGCGATCAGACCAAGGCATTTACTTTTCAAAAAATTTAGCTGATAGGCCAAGGTATCAGCCGGGTGATTCCTGAAAGATCTCAGGATAAATTTAAATTTGGGAAACTGCCGTTTAAATTTCTTACTCATCTTAAGTGCCCAGTCGTCGAAATGTGATGAATGATCGGCATTGGTATCGAAGATGGCAAGCATATTCACTTCCCGACCCGCGGCTTTCAGTTGTTTGGCCATTTCAAATGCTACGATACCGCCAAAAGAATAACCAGCCAGGTTATAAGGTCCCTGAGGATTTTGTTCCAATATTTCCCCTACGTAATAAGCAGCTATCTCCTCCATATTGTCAAAAGGTTCATCCAGACCATTTAGACCCCTGGCCTGCAGTCCATAAAAAGGCTGGTCGGCGTCCAGGCCCATGGCAAGTGCATGGAATATTAACACGGTTAATCCGGACCCATGTACAATATACAGTGGTGGTTTACTACCGCCGGTTTTTATCTGCACCAGAGATTTCCAGGAATCTTTCTTCTCATCGCGGTCCAGCATTCCACTTAACTTTTCAATCGTTGGCGCTTCGAACAGGGCAGTGATGGGCAGACGGTGTTTTGATTTTTCTTCTATCATTTTCATTACCCGAACGGCTATCAGCGAATGGCCTCCCAACTCGAAAAAATTATCGTTTATACTCAGCTGTTGGACACGCAATGATTCTTTCCAAATTCCTGCCAGCATGAGCTGCGTTTCGGTTTCGGGTTCCTTAATAACCCTGTTCCCGAAATCCGGTAAAAGATCCGGATCAGGCAGTGCGTTTTTATCAAGTTTTCCATTGGCATTCAGCGGCAACCGGTTCAGGGGAATAAAGACCCGGGGAACCATATAGGCCGGGAGGTTTGATTCCAGGAAAGTTGTTAATTCCTCTTTGCTGACTTTGCCCGGAGATACGATATATGCAATTAATTTTCTTTCCGATGAAAGATCCCCGCGTGCTAAAACCGCCGCTTGCTGAATACCGGGAAATTGCAGTATCACAGGTTCAATTTCTGCCGGCTCGATGCGAAAGCCCCTGATTTTTACCTGGTCGTCCAGCCGGCCATGAAATTCCAGATTGCCATCCGGCATTTGCCGCGTTAGGTCGCCCGTACGATACATTCTTGCACCTGGTTCCGAACTGAATGGATCCGGAATAAATCTTTCTTTCGTCAGGTCCGCACGATTCAGGTATCCCCTTCCTACCCCGGCGCCTCCCACAAATAATTCGCCGATAACGCCCACACCGCATAACTGTAATTGGTTGTTCAATATATACGCGGTACGGTTATTTATTGGAGTGCCGATGGGTATGGGTCTGGTAATCTGTCGCTCCCTGACAGGGTAAGTCAGTGAAAAAGTTGTATTCTCTGTTGGCCCGTATCCATTAATGATTTCCATTGAAG
>DATCAO010000102.1:0-3094 GCA_036512575.1 Puia sp. | reverse complement strand
CTCGATCATCAGATCAACAGTCACCTGATGATCGGGATCAACATGCTAAATTCCCTCACCTATACAGATTATGGTGGAAACCCGGTTGGCGGACTGATCAGGATGAGCCCGCTGGTTTCACCTTACAATCCCGATGGTTCGGTAAACCAATTGCCCGAGGCAGGCGCCATCGACGGCGCTACCGTAAATCCCAATTCTATAAAATATAATGCTGCCGCTATTTTAAATAACTCGAGGAGGCTGCGGCTTTTCAACAGCATCTATGGCCAATGGAATATTGTTGACGGATTGAAATACCGGATCAACGTGGGATTGGATTACAGCCAGGATCAGTCAGGATCTTATTTTGGTCCCAACACATTTTATAACTCCAGCACTTCACTGAATTCAGCGAGCGAGTCAGTCGGCAATGCGGAAGCCTATACGTATACAATCGAAAACCTGCTGACCTACGATAAAACATTTGCCGGAAAAAACAGGATCAGCGTCACCGGCCTGTATAGTATACAGAAAGACCATAACCAGGCCAGCGGTGTATTCGGTACGGGCATACCGGCAGACTACATTCAAAATTATAACCTCAGCCTGGCGGGTTCAGTAAATGCGGCAACCGCCAGTTCAAACGCAGCTGCTGTTGCTTCCAACCCATGGACTTATGCAGAAAGGGGACTGATTTCTTATATGGCGCGATTGAATTATGCTTATGACAATCGTTTTCTCCTCACAGCAACCGTGAGAACGGATGGTTCTTCGGTTTTGTCGCCGGGCAACCAGTATTATACTTATCCGGCGTTTGCCGGCGGATGGAATATTGCCAATGAAAAATTTATGGATAAAGTGGGTTGGGTGAATAGTCTTAAAATAAGAGCGGGTTGGGGAATCACTTCCAACCAGGGCATCAGTCCTTATGCAACACTGGGTGCACTAAGTACCGATGCCTACAATTTCGGCCCGGGAACCGCAGGCCAGAACAGTGGTTACCTGGTGACCAGCCTAGCAAATCCCAATTTGAAATGGCAGTCCACGGCAGAAACAGATATCGGTTTGGATTTCGCCGTGTTGAAAAATCGCATCACCGGTTCATTCGATATTTATTTCCAGAATACCGACAACATCCTGTTGCAGGAAAGCCTGCCCGCCAGCAACGGAGCGGGAAGCACTACCGTGAATGCCGGGAAAACCAAGGGACATGGTTATGAATTCAGCCTCAGCACCATCAACATACAGGCCGCAAGTGGATTCACCTGGTCCACCGACATCAATTTCTCAGTAGACCGGGATGAGATTGTTCAGCTCCAGAATCCGACATTGAAACAAGATATCGGAAACGGTTGGTTCGTTGGCCAGCCCATCACCGTGATCTATGATGTTAAAAAAATTGGAATCTGGCAAACGAAAGATGCAACAGAAGCCGCTTCTTTCGGTCAGCTGCCTGGACAGATCCGCGTCCAGGATCAAAATGGGGATGGAAAAATCAATGCCAGCGACGCAATCATCCTGGGAAATTACCAGCCGAAATGGATCGGAGGCATGACCAACAGATTCTACTATAAAAACTTTGATCTCTCCATTGTCATGTATTCCAGGATGGGACAGATGGTGGACGTACCTTATATTACTTCAGATGGAAGTGCACAGGGCTTTGATTTTTTTAATAACAGCAGAAATAATCAAATCAAAACAGATTACTGGACACCCACCAACACTTCAGGAACATTTCCGAGGCCGGATGCGAGCGCCGATAAATTTATATATGCGTCTACCCTCGGATACCAGGATGGTTCTTTCATAAAAGTTCGCAGCATCAACCTGGGATACAATCTACCGCCGGGATGGCTCGGAAAATCCGGCATCAGTTCTGTGCGAATATATCTGACGGCTTTGAATCCATTTATACTGTATTCGCCCCTGGTTAAAGAGGGCCTGGGACTGGATCCGGAAGGAAACGGTTACGGCGGCGCGGTCAATTCTTCGGCAACAGGTATTGTATCTGCTCCGGGACGTGCCATTACCGTTAACCTAAATGCCCCACCGACAAGGCAGTTCAATATTGGTGTAAATCTGAAATTCTAACCATTAATTTATTTTTATGAGATTGAATAATTGCAAAATCCCGGGAAATGAAAGCGGCAACGGGAATCAACGAAATAAAAAGTTATCCTACCTGGCACTCGCCCTCCTACTGTCGGTTACAGGATGCCAGAAGGTTTTGGAAGAAAATCCAAAATCACAGATAACTCCGCAGTTCTTTAGTACACCCGGTGGTATCCTGGGCGGTATTGCTGGAGTATATTCCGATATGCGAAATTTATGGGGCACAGAGGGTTTTACCAATATTACAACAGCAGGCACGGATGAAGTACTTGCCGGGGGAAGTGCAAGTGGAGTGTACTGGTGGACCTACAATAATATTGTGGCAACGGACGGTGCAACAACGGCCCTGTGGAATATTGCTTACCAGGACATCAATACGGCCAATGGCGTTTTACAATTTGGTGCGGAAGCCAGCCTGCCTGATTCCACCAAAGCGCAATACCTCGCCCAGGCTAAATTCTTACGCGCGTTTTATTATTTTTACTTGGTACAAACATTTGGAGATGTTCCGCTGCATACCTCGTTCATCACCAATGCAACCACTTCCGACACCCGTGCACCTATCAAGGATGTATATGCGCAGATTATTTCAGATTTAACGGAAGCTTCGCAGGAACTGCCGGCAAAACCGACAGCGCCCTTTCTCGGTAAACCGGCCACGCAGGCTTCCGCTTTATATTTTCTCGCCAAAGTTTACCTGACCCGGGGCTGGTCATCTGCAGATTCATCTGGTGATTTCGCACAAGCGATTTCGATTGCTTCGAACCTCATCACCAATGCCTCAACCTATGGCCTGGGTCTATGGCCCGATTATGCCAGCTCAAATGCTCCGGGTAATGAATACGGACCGGAAACCATTTTTGTTGTAGACCGGGAAGCGGATCTGAAATATGGTGAACGCACGACGGGATCAAGAGCTTCCGGACCAAAAGAAAACGGCACCAATTTCTTTTTCAGACCCAACTACCCCACTGTAAATGCCAACTATCCGGCATCCGGT
>DATCAO010000101.1:0-4602 GCA_036512575.1 Puia sp. | reverse complement strand
CCGCGGGACTCCATTTCGGACTTTGGAGCAGTACGTCCATTACAGCCTGCCAGAGCTCCGGCGGTCCGCTCACGATTTCTATATTGCTTAAGGATCCGTCTTTTTCAACAATAAATTTAGCGACAACCTGACCTTGTATTCTCTTTTTGTAAGCCTTTTTCGGGTAAATTAATTTGCTGCTGAGGAAATCGTACCATCCTTTAGTACCGCCTGGAAATTGGGATTCTATTTCTACTTTGTCGAAAGTAACCGTTGCGATTTTTTTTGAACTGTCTTCATGTGGCGCTGATTGAGCCCTTCCCGAAAACATGGCGGATATCAGCATGCCTATGATAATACTTTTTTTCATTTCATTTTTTTATCAGCAAACCGCCAACCGCCAACCGCCAACCGCCAACCGCCAACCGCCAACCGCCAACCGTCAACCGTCAACCGTCAACCCATTCCATTTGCACGTCCTAAAATAATGATAAAATCTGCATACCCTGTTGAATCTTTTGTTTGAGAATGAATAACAAAAGATCTAAGTATATTTACTTAAGCCATTCCGCACCCTGCTATCTTCTGCAGAACCAGTAAACCACTCCACATGAGAAAATTATTAGCCCTCGCCTTCGCATCTGTCGCCGTATTTCCATTACACGCTCAATTTACTGTGGCCATCCCACCTACAGCGGGTATCATCCCGCATTGGCGGGTTGTTCAGGGCGACAGCGTGCTGGATAATTACTACTGGATGTACGATTATTTCGGTAAGGGTCCCGATAGTACCAAGGCTGTAGCCTACCTCGTGGCGGAGAATAAATACCTCGATACCGTGATGGAGAAATCAAAAAAATTTCAAAGCGACCTCTTTCTGGAAATGAAGGGAAGGATCAAAGAAAAGAACGAAGCGGCTCCCTATTTTGATAATGGGTATTATTATTACTACCGCACCGACCAGGGAAAACAATATTTTAAGTTTTGCCGGAAGAAGGGTAGCATGGATGCAAAGGAAGAAATTGTTTTTGATGGGGATCAGATGGCCGTGGGACATGCTTATTTTTCAGCAACGGATTTAACGGTGAGCGACGACAACAAATTGCTGGCCTTTGCCCTGGATACGGTGAGCAGAAGGCAATACATTATCCGGGTTAAAAATCTGGAGACGGGGAAAATATTTAAGGATGTGATCACCAACACAACGGGAAATCTATGCTGGGCAAACGACAATAAGACCCTGTTCTACACTTCAAAAAACCCGGTAACTCTTTTGTCCAACAAAATATACCGGCATCTTTTGGGCACGGATGCTAAAAATGATCAGTTGGTCTATGCTGAAAAAGACAGCAGCAATTATATTGGCGTTTTTAAAAGCAAGAATAGGAAATACATTTTTATTCGCTCGGGGGCAACCCTGTCTTCCGAATACAAAATGATTGATGCCTCCAGACCCACCGATGCCTTTACCGTTTTTGCGGCCAGGATGAAGGATGTTTTATATGATTTAGCGATCATGGATAATAAATTCCTAATCCTGACGAATAAAGACAGTGCCATCAATTTTAAATTGATGGAATGCCCGCTGAATAATACCAGTGTGGCTGCCTGGAAAGAATACATTCCCGTGCGTAATGATGTTTTACTCGAGAACGTCGAAGAGTTTAAAAACTTTATCGTTTTACAGGAACGTAAGGATGGACTGATCAGGATGCGGGTCATTAGCATGAAAGACAACAACGCTTACAGTATTGACTTTGGTGAGGCAACTTATTATGCCTCTTTCGGGCAGAATCGGGAATTCAATAGCAGCATCTTTCAATACTTGTACAATTCTTTAACGACGCCCGGCTCCACATATAATTACAATCTGGTCTCCAAAGAGAAGAAACTGATCAAACGGCAGGTAGTGCTGGGCGGTTATAACCCCGGCGATTATACAACGGAAAGATTGTACGCGACTGCCGGGGACGGAACAAAGATTCCCATTTCGCTGGTGTATAAAAAAGGATTTAAAAAAGACGGGCGGGCGCCGCTTTTATTATATGGCTACGGCAGTTACGGATTCAGCATGGACGCCAGTTTCAGCAGCACAAGACTCAGTTTTCTGAACAGGGGATTTGTTTATGCGATTGCGCATGTACGTGGAGGCCAGGAGATGGGTCGTTACTGGTACCTGACGGGAAAACTGATGAAGAAGAAAAATACCTTCACCGATTTTATTGACTGCGGCGAATTCCTCGTAAAAGAAAAATATACCGACAGTGCACATTTATATGCGATGGGCGGAAGCGCAGGCGGATTGCTGATGGGAGCAATAACCAATATAGCTCCGGGTTTATGGCATGGCGTGGTTGCCCAGGTTCCCTTTGTGGATGTGGTCAACACCATGCTGGATGAAAATATTCCCCTCACAACCAACGAGTACGACGAATGGGGAAACCCCCATGAAAAACAGGCTTATTATTATATGAAGAGTTATAGCCCTTATGAAAATGTGGAGAGAAAAAATTATCCCAACCTGCTCGTGGAGACGGGACTGCACGACAGTCAGGTGCAATATTTTGAACCGGAAAAATGGGTTGCCAAACTCAGGGCGATGAAAACGGACAACAACATCCTGCTCCTGCACACGAATTTGGACTATGGACATGGCGGAGCCAGCGGCCGTTTTGATTATCTGAAACAGGTAGCGCTGGAAGACGTTTTTTTATTTTCCCTGGAAGGGATTTATAAATAATGGCATGATATCAGAAATGATCTCGCTTAAACACTGCAGATCAGCTGATATTAGTGTGGATAATTCCTTAGCCCCAAAAGCACAATAAAAAAGAATTTCCTCCGGGTTGAATAATTAGCGTGGAATGGCTATTTTTCCTGATCCAGTTCCGCTATGAAAATTTTGCTTCCCGGTTTAATGGTGCTGTCGTTTATGGCTTTCTTTAATTCCTGCAGTTATCCCGCACAAGCCAACCTGAACAAGGACAGTTTGTCGAACAACGCTCACTACCATACACTCGCAGGCAAGACTTATTTTTTTGCACCGGAATTCGACAGCACCCATTTGGTGGCGACGGGTTCCTGCGACTGCTGCTCGGCCAATGTGGTGTTTCTGGACGATTCCATTTTTCTGTCCATCGATTATTGCGAAGACGGATGTTCTTATGTAAAAGGAAAATACAAGTTCGATGATCAGGTACTCGCGATGGCTTATGATAGTGTAACCGTTGAAAAGTTTTTTCATGAGCCGGACAGTTCAGGAGAAAGCGCCGGGGATTTCGTGTACAATACCATTATTCATAAACCCGCTTCGCGAGTCTATAAAAAGACAAATTTCAGGGGCAGGGTCATTTTTTCAAACAGCAATGAGTACGGAGCCATCGACACGGGCGGCAGTACGCCCGATATGATGAATAGTGTTCGCGCCCAGGGAATCTGGGACCGGCTGAATGCGAATCCGAAATTAATCGGTCAGCAGGAGGAAGAACAGGTGAATGCAAACCTGATCGGCTCCTGGTCGCTGGCGGGGGAAAAGAATGCCAGTTTCCAAATTTTGGAAAAAACCATTTACTTTTTGGATCAGCCCAAACAATACCTGTATAAAATTCAAAAGGACAGCCTGAAAATAAAATACGACAACTACGAAACGGGTTTCCTCGTCAGCATGAAAGGCAGCGACACGCTGATCTTTGAAGGCGACGACCGCCAGGTATACTATAGGTTTAAAAATTAACCAGTTGCATTCAGAATTTGGCGCGCAGCCCTGGCAGATATCCCGATTTTTTTTTGCAAAGAATGCACAAGAACTTCCCTGGTTTTGGCGATTATTACTACAATGCCCGGACGAATCCGGGTTTTCATTTAAAAATTCCCGCATTCAACCAGCCTTTCTCACGGATCTGCAGTTTCTGCCGATGGCCATTTGTTAAACCTGCAAAGCCATTAGGGAACAGTCAGGGAATCGGGTATCTTAGTTCGCCTAAACACAAAGACCGATGTTCCGGTGTGCTGGACGATACCATTTGTTATTTTGCATCTTATTCATTTGCATTGCCCGTCCGGTCTATGCCCAGAATTTTGTTTTTGCGCAACTCAACGGATCACCGATGAATACCAAGGGCTGGAACCTGGCGGGAGAAGCGCACCTGGTAAATATTGTAGACAGCCTGAATACGGAACTGCTGCTTTGTTCCGGATTCAATTCCAGTGGGGCCATATTTTTTGATCAGCCGATTAACCTTTCTTTCTGTCAAAAATGGATTGCCGAATTCGATTTTCGCATGTATGATGGAACTGGTGCAGATGGTCTTGCATTTTGTTTTCTGGATGTGCCGCCCTCCGGATATGTGATCGGCGGCGGACTGGGTATTCCATCTACAGCGAATGGCCTGAAAGTTTGTTTTGATACCTGGAACAATTGCATTCCTTTCGATCCCAATTACGTTCACGAGGACATGCCCAAAATTGAAATCCGCTACGGCATTGGATATGATAAAAATGACGGTCAGTCCAATCTGATTGTTGGTGAGTGCCTCAGCGAACCGACAAGGGATAACTACGACGGGCAATTATCCTTTATACGTTCTCCCGATTATAGTCACGCCAAAATTGTATACAATCATG
>DATCAO010000100.1:0-5277 GCA_036512575.1 Puia sp. | reverse complement strand
GCTCTGTTCGCGAATGAATTGAATTTGTGCTGTGGGTGAAAATCCGAAATTTATGGCGAGCCATTTGCTAAAAGTATTCAAGTGGTTTGTTACCGTTACCTGAATTTGCGAAAGGTCGCTCAATAAGCTACTTACCTGACTATAAAATAACCAGGCAGCCAAAACGCCGAGAATCGTTAGCATGAAAATGGAAAGAAAAATGGCAATGGGTTCCGGCAACTTTAATTTTCGGAAAAAACGGAAAATCGGAAGCAATAGCAGGCTGAAAAAAAAAGACATCAACAAAGGCATTATAACCAGCTTGCCGACAACAACGACGGTCCCAATCAAGAATAATCCAAGTAATTCAAGGGCGCGTTTAACTGTAACAGGCATGATTAATGATCTAAATGGTTAACACCGGGTTGCTTTTAAAGTTACAATATTATTAAAAACACCTCTTGTTCATGCAATTTTCGTACAATACCGTCATTATTAGGTCGCCAGGAGATACGGGTAACAATCACCTGTACAACTGATGAAAATCAGTCCTATAACTCTTTAGCATGTCTATATTCACCGAAATGCCAATGATTGCTGAAATCCCGGTTTCGGCAAAATTCAAAGTGGATGTCCTCGTAGTCAATCTTTAACCATAAATAGTCTGATGGAAATTCTTCAATCGCAAACGGAAATTATTGGACTAAAACAAGCTGAAATTATTCCCCTGCAGAAGCAATATGGGAAAAATTTATTTCAAATAGACCGTAATAATGGATTCTTTCGAATGGTCTGGAATATTATCCGGGAACCCATGTTTATCATGCTTATTATTGCTTGTGCACTGTATTTTCTCCTGGGCGAAGTGAAGGAAGGCCTGCTGATGCTGGCTGCGATGATTTTTGTGGGCGCTATTTCTGTTTACCAGGAAGTTAAAAGTTCAAAAGCCTTAGCAGCGCTGAATCAATACACACAACCAAAAATTACTGTAGTCCGGGACGGGAGAAAAATGATTATTCTTTCGGAAGACCTTGTGCCAGGCGATGTGATATCGCTGGAAGAAGGAGATCGCATTCCCGCAGATGCGGTTCTGATTAATTCAAATGATCTAAGCGCCAATGAATCCATTATTACCGGAGAATCATTACCTGTTAATAAGAGTTCCGCACAGGAGCAAAATCAACTATTTCAGGGTTCCACCATTAATTCAGGGAAAGGGTTTGCAAAAATCACAACCATCGGAAACATGACTGCTTTAGGAAAACTGGGAAAGTCCTTAACCAGCATTGTCACAGTAAAAACACTCTTACAAAAACAAATTGGAAATTTTGTAAAAATAATGGCTGCTTCTGGTTTCCTGATATTTGGGTTAATTTGGCTCATCAACTATCAGCATTCCCGGGATATTATTCAAAGTCTTCTCTTGGGTCTGACCATCGCGATGGCTGTTATTCCTGAAGAAATTCCGGTTGCCTTTTCCTCCTTTATGGCTTTGGGAGCTTTTCATATGGCAAAACTGGGTATTATAACACGCCAGCCCCTTACCATTGAAAACCTTGGGGCGGTCAGTGTTATTTGCCTGGATAAGACAGGCACTATAACTGAAAATAAAATGGAAGTCAACTCCATATATGACTTTAATCATAATCTGACGGAAGAAGTAAAAGACGAAGTTCCCATTCAAAGTCTTCAACTTCTTCGGATCGCAAGGCTTGCGAGTGAACGGGAACCATTTGATGCCATGGAAATTGCTATTGTAAAAGCTTATGAGCGTAATTACCGGGTTTCCAATGATCCGACAAGCATTGTTCATGAATATCCATTAAACGGCCAGCCTCCCATGATGACTCATGTATATGAATATGAAGGCAGGTCGAGCATTACAGGAAAAGGAGCCCCGGAAAGAATAGTGAGGATATGCAAACTGGAGTCGGCTGAGACGGATCGTATTCAAAAAGTTATCGGTAGTATGGCATCTAAAGGTCTTCGTGTATTGGGTGTCTGTTCTGCACAGTTTACAGGAAAAGAATATCCCGTAGAGCAGGATGACTTTAACTGGCATTTCGAGGGTCTTCTTGCTTTGTACGATCCTCCGAAAAAAGGAGTGAAAGACGAATTCGACAAGTGGTATACAGCCGGAATAAAGGTCAAACTGATTACCGGTGATTATAAAGAAACAGCCTTGCATATTGCCAAACAGGTGGGAATGCGACTGACAGACTTTGTGTTGACGGGCGATCAGTTGATGGCGATGTCGCCGGCAGAATTGAAATCTGCAACCAGAGAAACAACTGTCTTCGCCAGAATGTTTCCGGATGCAAAACTTAAAATCATTGAAGCATTCAAGGAAAACGGAGAAACGGTCTGCATGCTTGGAGACGGGGTGAACGACGGTCCAGCCCTTAAATCAGCCAATATTGGTATTGCTATGGGTGGGAAGGGGACGGAGATTGCCAGAGAAGCCTCGGATCTTATTTTAACGGATGACCGTCTGGAAAAAGTTACGGAAGCCATCCGCCAGGGAAGAAAGATTTACTTTAATCTAAAGAAAGCCATACGTTATATTATCTCCATTCATGTCCCCATAATTGTAACCGCAAGTGTCCCTTTGCTATTAGGTTGGAGGTACCCGAATATTTTCACGCCGATTCATATCATTTTCCTTGAACTGATCATGGGACCAACCTGTTCCATTTTCTTTGAACGGGAACCTGTAGAAGCGGCCATTATGACTATTCCACCAAGGGCCAAATCTAAATTTATGTTTACCGGTAATGAACTTTTGCTAAGCCTTACGCAGGGAGCCGTCATTGCAATTGGCATTCTTTCTCTTTATTATTATTATATGCAAAATAATTTTCCGATTGAATACATAAGAACAATTGTTTTTACAACAATTATTGTCAGCAACGTATTTCTAACATTCGTGAACCGGTCTTTTCAGGAGACTTTGTTTAAAACATCGCATTATAAAAACAATCTCGTTCCTTATATTTTAGGGGCTTCGATAATTTTTATTGCAAGTATTAGTTTTATTTCTTTAGTTCAGAAACTATTCGGGTTAACGCAAATCCGTCTTGTCGATTTCTTTCTTTGTTTGGCGGTGAGCCTTGTTATTACCTTATGGTTCGAGGTATATAAAGGACTTTCTAAAAATGCTAAATAAACACTACTCTGATGATCTCAATTTCCTTTGGCAGTCGTTACAACGCCTCATGATATTTTAACGAAATAGAAAATTCCCCTGAAATCAAACCCTGCAATCCTGATTATAATCATCCTTGCAACTGATATGCATCATACATGACAAGGAATGCGTCATTGACCTTTAAAAAATATAAAATGAATCAAACCTACATCCATTTAATAATAACCCACTTACCCATCTTTGGTTCCTTATTGGGTGGTTTGGTTCTCGCCTATGGTCTATTTACAAAGACTAAAGAGACTTTAATAGCAGCCTATATTTTGCTGATCATATCTGCACTGGGAGCTGGTATCGCATATTTGACCGGTGAAGCGGCTGAAGAAAGCGTCGAAAAAATCCCAGGAATAATCAAAAACATGATAGGCCAGCATGAGGATATTGCCCTGGTCGCATTAATCTCACTTATCCTGTTAGGCATAAGTTCAATATTTGGAATTATTTTCGCCGTCAAACAATCGACTCTAACATTCAAAATGGCGTTTGTAACACTTATTATTTCCTTTATAAGTTTTGGAATAATTTCATACACGGGCTATTTGGGAGGAAAAATGAGGCATACAGAAGTAGATAATAGTCAAACAATCGTTATACAACCATCTAAAGCATCGACAGAATAACCAAATTAAAATGATAACCATACTAGTGCCGACGGATTTTTCTGTTAATTCAAAAGCAGGCCTACGATTTGCAATTCGTTGGTCTGTCCTTCAGCCTGTCAAACTGGTCTTCATACATATTTTTAACGCAAAAATGTCGCCGTTGTCAACCGATGAAGAAAATATTAAATTCATCGAAATTGAACTGGAAAGATTAAAAAACAAATTAAATTTATATGTTCGTTCCCTTTACGGTACACTTGGAATAAAACCTGGAAAATTTACCTGCGTGGTGAGACATGGTATTTCTGCCGATATGTCGTTATTGGATTATTGCCGTGGAAATGATCAAATTAATTATCTATGCATTTCCACAAGAGGAGCTGGTAATGTGAATAAAATATTTGGAACGAATACAGGAAACCTCATAACTAAATCTGATATACCTATTTTAGCAATACCTAAAAAATATCGCCATCGGAAACTTAAATCCTTATTATACACTTCAGACTTGCTTAACAGCGATGCGGAAATAAGAGAAGTTGTCAGTTTTGCCCGCCCGCTAAAAATTAAAATTAAAATACTCCATCTCCTTCTGCCGATAGAGGCACCTCCGGACAAGAAAACACTGGAAATTATATTAAGGAAAAAATTCAGATATGATTTGGAGGTTGTTATCATTAAAGCCAATATTAAAAATTCAATCAGGCAAAACTTAGAGGAACAAATTAAATTGTCTAAACCTTCGCTAATTGCGATGTTTACAGACCAGAGCAGAAGTGTTTTCCAAAAATTGTTTTACCCAAGTAAAGCAGAACAATTGTCATTTACTACTTCCGTACCTCTTTTGACCTTTCCGAAAGCAAAATCCTGATAATCTCCTGATAAAAAGAGATCGCGTCTGCAAGCACCATGGCTTTGGCCATTAATGGCCCAGTCACCCCGGTGGTTGGAGAACATTTCGAAAAAACTTGACCTTATCCCAATAA
This sequence comes from Puia sp., assembly GCA_036512575.1. Lineage (GTDB taxonomy): Bacteria > Bacteroidota > Bacteroidia > Chitinophagales > Chitinophagaceae > Puia. The sequence continues at coordinate 505 of DATCAO010000100.1, read as the reverse complement.
ACTGTCCAGTTTATAGGGGGTCGAGACAGTTAACCGTTAGTCAGGAAATTATTTTACCAACAGATGCAGCGAAAACTCATCATTGAAGTGTTTTTACCTATTTGCTATGTATTTCAACTATTCTACATTTACGGTCCAATCTTCCTATGCTTAACCGAGCGTCCGGGTAGTCTGCTTGTAGGGCTCACACCATTACAAACATTCCCACGGACGTTTGCATTTTTGGTATATTTGGTAAACCCCTAAACGAATGAGATACTTTTTACTGATACTACTATTCTCCTGCACCAAGTCGGTACAGCAGCCTCCGCCGGCACCTAAACCGCATAACTTATTAATCATAGAAAATAAGGCCGGAAGCGGCGTTACCGTTTTTGAGGTTTGGGAGAATGGCTTGGGGTTGATGTCCTACGGCAATACCCTACCTCCGGGACAAACACTTACTGATTCAAACTACAGCACCGCTAAAGATTCTTATGCAGACGGCAGCCGGAACCTTTCTTTC
>DATCAO010000099.1:0-2674 GCA_036512575.1 Puia sp. | reverse complement strand
CCTTCTCCCATGTCTACCTGGTAACCGGGCGCGTTGTCAGCATTTAAGGGATTTATTCGGATACATACACCTGAATTTGCATCTTTCCCGCTCAATTTAACGAGGGCCTGCAATTCAAAATTTTTATATACTTTTTTTGTCCATGCGAAATTGTGAAATTTTCCACCGTAATAATCACCATGCAAACTGCCCCTGCTTAGTGTATACGCTGAAGTATCCATATTCCACTCAGCCTGGGAATTCAGCAGGTTTACCCAATGCTTTCCTACAGGTTTTCCATCTACCAGCCTTCCCTCTTTTGGCAGTGTAATTTTTAAAGAGTCTTCTCCCGGAAAAAATTGATTCGGGGAAAGGTTGTTCTTAATCTGCATGAACCCGGATATGACCAGGAATAAAAATGAAAAAAAAATCGGGGAGGTAAATGCGTATATTCTGCAGAAAGTATGGGTGAATCGCATAGTAACATGATTTTGAACGCCGTTAAAATCAAAATAAAGCCGGTAGTAACAACTATATCTGAGTTAAAACTCCAATGCCAAAGATCGATGAATTTATGGTATATTTTTTCCGGGTTAAAGAATTGTACGTATCATGATGTATCCCATTTTAGGCATTTCAGCATAGAAATTGATTATATTTCAAAAATTGTTCAAATCAGGTTTTCAGGTTCATTGCAGATTCCGGTGTCGTTGATCAATCCGTTCCGGTTTGAAATGACATTACACTTCTTGAGTATCAATTCTTAAGAGTGAACCTGTTTTTCGGAATTAGGTTGTCAAGGTGGTGGAATTTCCAGTCAGCAGAGTTGTACCGGCCAATTGATGTGACGATTTGAATCTATTTGTCGAACCGTTTATTATTAAAACATGTATAAACATTTCATCGGCTTTATCTCCTTTGTTTTTTGTTTAAGTTATTCAGAATCCATTCAGGCGCAGGAAGAATGGGTGGATACAGCTGCCTTTGCCAGAATCCGACAGGCCGAAATGTCCGCGTCTCAGGTACCTGAAATCGCCCATTATCTTACGGATGTTTCGGGATCCAGACTGACCAACTCTCCGGGATTTTATCGGGCCGCCAACTGGGCGGTTGATCAAATGAAAAAATGGGGGCTGGCGAATGCCGGTCTTGAACCCTGGGGCGAATACGGAAGAGGCTGGGATCCCGTCTATTTCAATATTTCCATGCTAAAACCTTATCCGGGATATATTCTCGGTTACCCGCAGCCCTGGACCAGCAATACGCCGGGAGAGATCCGGGCGCCTGTATATTTTGTACTGCAGAACAATCTTAGAGATTCCGCTTTCCTGCAAATTCACCGGGCTGATTTCAAAGGCAAAATCATATTGGTGGGATCCGTACTCACCGCGCAGGAAAGCGATTTTAAGCCTTTTTCTACGCGCTACACCGACAGTGAACTGGTTAAAATTCCGGATCTCTATGTCGTGAAACGGCAAACCGTCGAAATGGTTCTGACTTCCGGGAAAAAAATTGGGGAAGGTTTTAGTGCCTTAAAAGATGCCGGTGCCCTGGCCATCGTCACTTCAAACGGTACCAACCGCGACGGAACGGTGGGCGTTCAAAAAGGGTCTGGATACAAAATGAACAGCACTGTCTACCTGCCACAAGCGGTGATTTCTTCTGAAGACGGATTTAAAATAAAAAGACTGATCGCTTCCGGCCATCCGGTGGACATTTCGCTGAATATAAAAGGAGAATTCAACAGTGAAGACACCAAAGGTTATAATGTCGTCGCTGAGATTCCCGGCACCGATCCTGTATTGAAAGACGAAATCGTCATGCTTGGTGCGCACCTGGATTCCTGGAATGCCGCTACCGGCGCGACAGACAATGCCGCCGGCTGCGTGGTGATGATGGAGGCCGTCCGGCTGCTCGATTCGCTGGGATTAAAACCCAAACGTACCATCCGCATCGCACTGTGGAGCGGAGAAGAACAGGGCGTTCTGGGTTCTTACAACTATGTCAGGAATCACTTCGGTAACGGGGAAACAGGAATACTCAAACCGGAACAGAAAAAAGTCTCCGTCTATTTCAACCTTGACAATGGAAGCGGTAAAATTCGCGGAATATTTGCGCAGGGCGATTCTGCCGCGAAACCTGTTTTTGAAGCCTGGCTGAAACCCTTCCATGACCTGGGCGCCCAAACCGTTCCATACAGCAATACCGGATCCACCGATCATATTTCTTTCGAATGGGCCGGCATACCAGGATTTCAGTTCCTACAGGATCCGTTGGACTATGAAACCAAAACACACCATACGAATATGGACACCTATGACTATCTGCAACTGGACGATATGAAGCAGGCAGCAGTCATTGTAGCCTCCTTCGTATACCAGGCCAGCATCCGCCCTGAGCTTCTTCCAAGAAAAAAATTCAGTCCTGAGAAATTCGTGTATGACGGCCGTTAAAACCGCCTGATTTTGAAGAGGCTTTATTCTAATAGCGGAAATTCTCCTTTACCCTGGAAAGGAACATTTTTTTTTTCCTGCGCCTGACTTCTTTTTCCCTGTCATTGCTCATCACCATCGTACCGCCCGCCCCGAGGACATACTCCTTGATGTGCATCAGGTTGATGAGAAAAGATTTTTGCCGCGCATGTATTGTCCAGGCCCTTTTAAACTGGACAGTTTTCAGTTAGCAGATAAGAAAG
>DATCAO010000098.1:0-2822 GCA_036512575.1 Puia sp. | reverse complement strand
CTTTTCGCTAATTCAAGGGCGATCTGCATTCCCGAAATAGCACTTCCCACGACCAATACGTCACCTGGAGGAAGTGTGAAGGGATTCCTATAGTCATCAGAATGTAACTGAAAAATATCTTTATTTATCTGGTTGGCAAAGTCAGGGATATAGGCAAATTGATGGGCACCGGTTGCGACCACCACCCGGTCAGCTGTAAAATTGTCAGCGGGCGTCGTCACACTGAAATAAAAGCCGAATTTTTTAATGGCGGTAACTCTCTTGCTGCATATTACCGGTAGATCCTGTTTTTCAGCATAGGCCCTCAGGTATTCTGCCATTTCATCTTTTGTATCTGGACCACCTTTCGGCGAAGGATAAGACCAACCTGGTAATTTATTAAAAGACGGTGGCGAAAATAACTTAAGGGAATCCCATCGCTTTGTCCAAGCTTGGCCAATATTATCTGATGCTTCAAGAATAACAAAATCTTCGTTCATTTTTTTTAAATAGTAACCGGTGGCTAGGCCGGATTGAGATCCACCAATCACGATTGTTCCCCAATGTTTTTTACCAGATGAAATCATTGCAAGGTCGTTTAAGTTTTTACTCTCTTTTAAATGTTACGACTACATCACTTGCCGGCAAAATAAATTCTAAAATAAGTGAAACGATTCATTGTTTTGCGATTTATTTTAAGCTGCTCACCCTAAAGCGTGGAGACAGCACCTGAAATATTGACTATTCTTTGAATTTCTTTTTCATACATCTGATCTGCCAGGTTTGCTGCGATGTGCTGAAACTTTTTGAACTACTACGGTTCCTTAACTCTCATGGCGAGGTTCAGTACCGCTTTGCTTCCTGTTATTAACTGTTTAAATAAAGAAGACCGAAACCCTATATCCTTTAAATTTTCCAGTAGCAGCATTTCAGACTAATCCTTTACCTGATATCCCTAACGGATCGCCTCTGTGGCACCAGCTTTTCCAATTTGACCTGAAGCACCTAAAATTGCTATTTATAGCGTCAATTGCAAAGAGGTGATCAAGTCAACTGCAGGCAGGGATACCTAGTAAAGTAATCTTTAAAAATGAATAAACCTGAATTATTCATCCGGCTGTTTTTTCGCAATAACCTGTCGGGCAACGTCTGTGGCTTTTCTATTACATCCTGTACCGGGTCAGCAGATCCCGGGTAGCGGCCAGGTTGTTTTTAATGGTATAGATGGAGAACTCTGTGTTTCCGATAGCAGGAAGACCTGCATAAAGCAACGCCATTTTTTCTGACAGCGGCGAATCCCAGTCGGTAAAGGAAAAAGATTTCATGCTTTTCAAATGTAGGGACCGGCGTATTTGAAAGCAATACTACGTTGGTGGCATAAGAGCTGGTTATTGGGGCAACCCTTTGTTATCATTCGACCAGTTAAAAAAAAACTCCAGAACAGGGTCCTGGAGCATTCACTAACAAACAAAAAAAGGCCAATTATTTTTTAGACGAATCCATCATTTTTTTAGTGGTATCCATCATTTTCTTTGTGCTGTCCATCATGACTTTCATTGAATCGGAGCCCATGGTCTTAACGGTATCTGTTTTTATAACGGTAGAGTCAGTGGTAGTAGTCGATGATCCTGATCCACAGGCAGCGAATGTGCTAATAGCTAATACGGTTAATAATTTTTTCATGTTAATGAGTTTAGCGTTAATACCCGGATTTGGAAAAGGTAACCCGGTTGATAAATAATTTTAATGAGAATATGTAATGGGATGATTTATAAGTATGACCTTATAGTGTGGGCGGCTACTCCATAAACTATTGTGGGTCAAATAATCCCCATTAGTGGATCACTTTTTATGGCCCATGCGAATCAGTTATGCAGCACTCCGATTATTTTTAAAATACAAAAAAGAATAAATAATGGGGACCAGCGCTAAAACACCTGTTGTCGCCATAAAAAAATACTCAGCCGTTTTACCAGACAGAAAGGGGCTGCATATGGTAAGCAGTATTCCGCCGGCAACCCAGAGTTTACTCCCCAGACGATGCGTTGCCCGCCAGTTATCCGGGCTTTCCAGGGTCCAGGGAACACGGATGCCGACAAAATAATTGGGTTTGATATTGTACATCCAGTTTCCAACTACGATAAAAAAAATACCCATCAGCGGATTAAACAATCTGTTAAAGGACATCGATCCCTGCTGGGAGGAATAGAGTACAGAAAGGGTGGTGGCTGACAGCAGGGCTACCACGGCGACGCTTATTTTCTGCATATTCCCCGCGCTTTGGGAGGCGGTTTTCTTTGGATCAATTCGCGGCAGATACCTGATTAATAAGTAGACCAGTATGGAAAGAATACTTACAGCCAGTACGATCCAGATCATATCCTGTTTATCACTGTAACCATTGGGTTTTCCGTCAAATCCAAAATGTGTTGGAATGGTTGGCGGCAGGGAAGGGTAAACCTTCGCCAGATAAGCCAGGGGCAGGGCCACCAGCAAAACCACGAGCAGTGTTTGTAAGGATTTACTCATATTATTTTTTTTTGCTGTTGCGAAACTTCATCATCCATTTTACGAGTTCGTCGAATACGGTTGTATTTAGAGAATAGTATATGAACTGACCCTGCTTCACGGATTCCACGAGTCCTGCCTGCCGGAGTAAATCCAGATGATGGGAGATACTGGGTTTTGACATGTTGAACCGGTCTGCTATTTCCCCAGCACTCAAATCCTTTTTCCCCAGCAACTCAAGAATTTCCCGCCGGGTTGGATCGTTCAGTGCTTTAAACAGTTGGTTCATAAAAATTCAAATGAGTTATATATTTAGACAAATATCTAAATAATAA
>DATCAO010000097.1:0-2998 GCA_036512575.1 Puia sp. | reverse complement strand
TGTCAAATCCCCCGGAAAGATCAAACTGCAAAACTTCCAGACCCTTGAAAAGCCTGTCCAAATGAAAGTCCATGTTGTGAATCAGTTCCCCGTTCCACAACATCGTCTCGAACAGTCCGTCGCCATAACGCAGGCCGCGGTTGAAAACGGTGGCAACAGGGGTTTCCGGTCCGATAAGTTCGCCATTGAAATTGATCTGGTTATTCAATCGAAATTGATGAGGTTATTCAAAATTTTATTTCTATAATTTCGAAGATAGGGGATTTGGCCATTTCTGATCTTTCTTCCCAACCCTGAAAGCGTACAACCACCGTATCAAAACCGGTCAGTCTAAAGAGTCAGGAGACCTGTATCTGTTTGATTCATAATTATATAGATTTTGGCATTGTTTTGAAAGGGATGACGGTTGACGGCCTGCCCCGCCGCCAGGCGGGGTTGACGGTTAAGCTTTAGGCGTTAGGCATTAAGCGTTAAGCGTTAGGCTTAAAAAACTTTTCAAGATGATCAAAAACTTTTTCATAGTCGCAATCCGTAACCTTAAACGGAATAAAATATTTTCCACCATCAATATTTTGGGCCTGGCCATCGGCATGGCGAGCGCCGTCCTGATCTGTTTGTGGATAGCGGATGAAATCGGTTTTGACCGGTTTCACGCAAAGGAAGACAGGCTGTATATGGTTTACCGGCAGCAAACGGGCAGTGATCATAATTATTCGACCACTTTCACACCAAAAGTTCTTGCACCGACGCTAAAATCTGATTTCCCTGATATCGAAGACGTCGCACGCTGGCAAAATGTAAATTTCCTGATGTCTGTAGGTGATCGTCATTTTAATTCACCAGGAAATTTTACGGATTCCGGTTTCCTGAGGATGTTCAGTTTCCCAGCACTGGAAGGAAATGTAAACGAAGCACTGACCAGTCCGACTGATATTGTGATTACGCAATCCTTTGCTAAAAAATTATTCGGAAGGCAATCTGCCCTTGGCAGGCAGATCAAAATTGACAGTGTGAATCTCGTTACTGTGAAGGCCGTTTTAAAGGACCTTCCGGACAACAGCCGGTTCCGGTTCGAATACCTCCTGCCCTGGTCCTATGTGGTCAAATTGGGCTGGGATGATAACTATTGGCAGAATAATACCGTAAGCACTTTTTATACACTGAAACCGGGTGTGCCTGGTAAATCTTTCGACGCAAAAGTCAGGGATCTTATTGTTAAGAATACCAGGAAGGATAAAACGCCTGAGACAGATATTCTCTTCGGACAACCTGCTGCCAGCTGGCATTTATATTCCAAATTCGAAAACGGTAAGGAAGCAGGCGGGCAAATTACCATCGTGCGCCTTTTCATTATCATCGCTTCTTTTATTTTAATGATCGCCTGCATCAATTTCATGAATCTCAGTACCGCGAGAAGTGAAAAAAGAGCCAAGGAAGTGGGTATTCGAAAAGTAGTCGGTGCACCAAAAAATTTCCTGGTCCTGCAATTTCTGGCGGAGTCCCTTCTTTTTAGCATGATTGCCGGAGTGCTGGCCATCCTGATTGTTCAACTGAGTTTATCTTCCTTTAATCTGCTGGTAAATAAACAACTGATTATTCCTTATCACAGCATCAATTTTTGGATTACGGCTATTGGTTTTGTCTTCTTTACCGGTTTTCTGGCCGGCAGTTATCCGGCCTTTTATCTTTCGTCGTTCAAACCGATCAAAGTATTAAAAGGCGTATTGAAAACAAGTATGGAGGGTGCTTTGTCACGTAAATTCCTGGTTGTACTTCAATTCACTTTTGCCATCATACTGATTATTTCAACCCTTGTTGTTGTTCGGCAAATCAACTATGCGCAGACGAGGGATTCGGGTTATAAGAGGGATCATATCATATATAGTTTCATGCAGGGCGATATCATTAAGAACTACGACCTGATTCGGAATGAGCTGTTCAACAGCGGAGTAATTAAAGATGTGACAAGAACCAGTCAGCCGATGACGCAACACTGGGCCGATTCCTGGGGATTTGAATGGCCGGGTTCAACGAAGGATGATCAAAAAACAGATTTCATTTATTTTTCTTCGGACGAGGGATTTGTGCGCACGCTTGGTCTGAAATTAGTTTCGGGCCGCGATATGAATACCCGTGTTTATCCGACAGACTCCACCGCCATGTTAATGAATGAAAAGGCCGTGAAAATGATGCGCCTGAAAGATCCGGTCGGCGCCATCGTAAAACAAGATCTATCCACATTTCATGTGGTAGGTGTTTTTAAGGATTTTATTCTGGAATCACCCTACGAACCCATTGCACCAATATTAACCATTGGGCCCAAAGAAATGGGGTTTTATGTCATGAACATGAAGTTAAATCCGGCAAACTCCACCTCAGACAATCTGAAAAAAACAGAAACTATTTTTAAAAAATATAATCCCTCTTACCCATTTGAATATACTTTTCTGGAAGACGACTATGCACAGAAGTTTGCAAATGAAAAAAGAACAAGTGAGCTCGCTGCCCTTTTTGCGGGGCTGACAATATTTATATCCTGTCTCGGTCTCTTTGGTTTGGCCACTTTCACGGCGGAGAACCGGATCCGGGAAATCGGAATCCGAAAAGTATTGGGTGCTTCAGTTTTTGGAATAACCCAATTGCTTTCGCTTGATTTTATTAAACTGGTTACGATCTCATTTCTCATCGCTTCGCCTGTCGCCTGGTTTGCCATGAATAACTGGCTGCAGTCATACACTTACCGCACAGAAATCAGCTGGTCGGTTTTTGCTTTAACTTTTTTATTGTCGATTGCCATAGCATTGCTCACCATCAGCTTTCAGTCGGTGAAAGCAGCGATGGCGAATCCGGCGAAGAGCCTGAGGGCGGAGTGAGGTTGACGGTTGACGGTTGGCGGTTGGCGGTTGGCGGTTGACGGTTGGCGGTTGACGGTTGGCGGTTGACGGTTGGCGGTTGACAGATGACAGATGAAACGTTGATCGCGTTAGGCGTTAAGCCT
>DATCAO010000096.1:0-7870 GCA_036512575.1 Puia sp. | reverse complement strand
AATCCACCGGTACTGGTTTTCCTTTCCAGCTTTCAAACTGCCTGTTTCCCGTAAGATATAAACAACAATGATTATTTTCCGAATACTGGCCAGGCTGGAGGCTCGAATACGTTTTTCCAAATTCAAAAAATAGAAGGTCGCTGTTTTTCCGGTTCAGATTCCAGGAAATACTCTCCAGTCCGGTTTCGAGCAGGGAGGGCCGCATGATGTTGAGTTCCGTGCTCAGGTTATTGATCATCTTCACTGTCGTTTCCAGCTCCGATTCACTGAAATAAGCGCTGTTGGTAATTGAATTGGTAAAAATTTCGCTGAACCCGCATCCGACAAGAAATCCTGCTATTTTTTCCTGCAGGGCTGCGGATTCGCGGCCCGTTTCCACTGAAGGTGAAATATGAATGTTTGCGGGAATCTCGATGTGATCCAATCCATCAATACGCATGATCTCTTCAACCAGGTCAGCTGGTATTTGTATATCCGGTTTGTGATGGGGAACTGCAATGAGCAGGTCGTCCATATCCTCCCGGAGAATATCAAAACCCAGCGCCAGCAGGATATTCTTTACAGCAACGGAATGATAGTTTTTGCCACTGAGCTTTTTGAGATAATGATATTTTAAAAGGATCTGTGTTTTTGGGAAAGGTTCCGGGTACAGATCCGTAACCGGCGAACTGATTTTACCGCCTGCATATTCCTGAATCAGGCTGACGGCCCTTTTCAGGGCGGCAACGGTTCCCGATATATCCATTCCTTTTTCAAAATGGGTGGCTGCGTCAGTGCGTAAACCATGACGGAAGGAGGTCTTTCGGATGGCTGAGGGATTGAACCAGGCTGATTCCAGGAACAAATCCGTACTGCTCATTTTGACTCCGCTGTTCAATCCGCCAAAAACACCGGCAATACACAGAGGTCCGTCTGCATCACAGATCATCAGATCCTGCGCATCCAGTTTTCTTTCTTTTTCGTCCAGCGTGATAAAGGGTGTTCCCTGTGGCAGGTTTTTTACTATAATTCTGTTTCCTCTAATAGACGATGCATCGTAAGCATGCAGGGGCTGGCCGGTTTCCTGCAATACAAAATTCGTGATATCCACAACGTTGTTGATCGGCCGGATGCCAATGGATTTCAATTTGTCCTGCATCCATTTGGGGGAATCTGATATGCGGATACCCGTCATCGTTATGCCCGAATACCTGGCGCAATCCCGGCGGTTTTCTAATGCTACTTTTATTTCCAGCCCCGGGTGGTTTGGAGTTATACCCGCAACAAAAGGTTGTTTTATACGATAATCTTTTTTATCCTGATGAGACAGCCAGGCGCAGATATCACGGGCTACACCCATATGACTCATGGCATCCATATGATTAGGTGTCAGGCCAATTTCAAACCTGAAATCGGAATAGGGTTTTAACCAGTCTGCCAGGGCCGAACCCGGCCGAAGCTGTGCCGGTAAAACCAATATTCCCAAATGATCTTTTCCCAGTCCGATTTCATCTTCCGCACAGAGCATGCCCTGACTTTCCACACCCCTTATTTTCGCCGCTTTGATTTGGACGGGTTCACCGGATTCCGGATAAATGGTAGCTCCTGCGGGTGCTACAACGACTTTCTGTTTGGCTGCAACATTGGATGCACCGCATACAATCTGCAGGATTTCCCTTCCGCCGGTAGAGACTTGTGTAATTTTCAACTTTTCAGCATTGGGGTGCGGATCAGCTGAAATCACTTCGCCCACAATCAGGCCTTCCAATCCACCAACAATGGAATAATACGGTTTCAGACTTTCCACTTCAAGTCCGATGGAAGTGAGGATTTGTGAAATTTGATCAGGATTTGGTTTTGACAGGAGATTGTCCGGAAAATAGTCACAAAGCCAGTTGTAGCTGATGTTCATGAGGGAAAACGCTTAGGGGGTCAAAGATAGTTTTTTAGGCTTAACGCTTCAAGCTGAAAGCCTAAAGCTTAAGGCAAAACGATTAAAGTAGATAAAAAATACACTTTTTTGGGAATGACTTTTTGGAAACCAAATCTTATGGGTCAAATGTTTAATTCTTTCAAAAACTTCATCACCGTTGCCTTATACCTTTCGATTTAAGCTTTCAGCCTTTTGAGCTGGCAGGGTTTTGGCTTATTAAAGACTATAATTAAATGTTAATCGTTTTATAAAGAGTTTACTTTCAGATGCTGTTTCCTTCAAACAGACAGATCAACAATGAAAAATCATGAAAAACATCTACTTTATTCTGGCAGCGGGCTTGTTCATCGCTTCATGCGGACCGACAACGGTTATTCAGTCTGATTCCTATCAGCCTGCACCCGCGCCAGCCCCGGAAGTATCTTATCAGTCTTTTTACGACCAGTTATCTCCTTACGGCAGCTGGATTAATTATCCAGGCTACGGATATGTATGGATGCCGGACGCGGGACCCGATTTCCGGCCATATTCCAGTAACGGCAGCTGGATTTATACGGATGCCGGATGGACCTGGGCTTCCAATTATAGCTGGGGATGGGCACCATTCCATTACGGCAGGTGGTTTTTTGAAAATGGATACGGCTGGCTCTGGGTACCCGGAAATGAATGGGCACCTGCCTGGGTAAGCTGGCGTGGTGGCGGAGATTATTATGGATGGGCACCCCTTGGACCACGGATTTCAGTGGACGTGGCCCTCAGCAGTTATGACCCTCCGGTCAACTACTGGAACTTTGTTCCCAGTCATTATATGGGGAATCCCGGCTGGCATAATTACTATGTCAATGAAAACCGTAACGTCACGATCATTCACCAGACCACAATCATCAATTACTATAGCGGCACAAACAGGAGCAGGTATAGTTACGCACCCGGACCTGACCCGAACGAAGTGAGAAGGGTAAGTGGAAACAATTTTCAGCCGGTGCAGCTCCGCGAAGCCAATAAGCCCGGAGAACGCATTTCAGGATCGCAATATGTAATCTACCATCCCCGAGTAAACGCAACACCCGCTGCACGTGGCGATGCACCAGGAAGGCCGGCTACCCCGGCTCCGGCACGTGTTGAACAATTTAGTAATACACGTCCTTCAACACAATACCCGGCCAACAATCCGCCTGCCAATAGCCAGTCTGGTTATAATCAGCGGCCGGCAACGGAAAATCAGGGTAACAGCCAGTCCGGATACAACGCAAGACCCGCTAACAGCCAACCGGTAAATGAACAGCCTTCTAATAGTCCACGGCCGATACCTGCAAATCAGAACAATGCCCAGTCCGGATACAATCCAAGGCCTTCCAGTAATCAACCAGTAAACACACAGCCCGCGAATAATCAACGAACTGCAACAGAAACCCCGAATAATAGCCAGCCTGCATATGCGCCCAGACCAGCGAATAACACGGCCCCCGCACAGAATCAGAATACTGACAATACACCGGCACAAAGTAATCAGGAAGCGGCCAGACAAATGGATTTACGCACCAGAAAGATGACGCAGACACCACCAGTCGAACAGACGGCTCAGAATAATGTCCAGCCGAAAGCTTTGCCGGCGGCAACCCGTGTGCAACAGACAGGCCGTCCCTCCAATGTACATAATCCCAATAATGGGAAACCGGTGCAGAGAACAACAGCCCCGGAGAAAAAACCTGAACAGAAAAATGATGAAAAACCAAAAACCAGGGAAGCCGGAAGTAACAATTAGCATCAACGATTTTCGATAAAAATCTCCAACGACCCCGTCTGAAACGGGGTTTTTTTTGTGCTGTTGTACAGGGGATTTCTTTTTTAATTAACAAAATATTTATGTATAATTCTTTGTACACAGGGGGTGTGTATTTACTTCCGGTAAAAGCGAAAAACTTTTTTAAATTGTGAATAGACCCGCATATTTGGTGCATAAGGCCTGAATTGTGTGAATAAGACTGTGTATGAACCCTGAATAAAATAAAAAAAAGAAAAGCCGTTTGAACCGAATCAATCGCCTTTATATTCGCCCTCCCGATATCGTTTGGTAATACAAGGGTAATAGTAGCAAATCAATTTAACCGGATACATGGAGCTCACCAACATCAACAAAGATCGAAAGCTGCGGCGCAAATCACCGATTGATATCAGTACCATGATGTATGGAAAAGTGCCTCCCCAGGCCAGGGACCTTGAAGAGGCGGTATTGGGCGCAGTCATGTTGGAAAAAACTGCATTCGACACGGTTGTGGAGATCCTTAAACCTGAATGTTTCTATGTGGAAAGCCACCAGCGGATCTACCAGGCTATGCAGTCCCTGGCTCAGAAAAGCCAGCCGATCGACATGCTCACGGTGGTGGAAGAACTGCGTTTCCGGGAAGAACTGGATATGACGGGCGGGCCCTATTACATCACCCGGCTCACCAATGCAGTAGTGTCGGCGGCCAATATTGAAGCGCATGCGCGGATCATCCTGCAGAAATTCATACAGCGCGAACTGATTCGTATTTCCGGGGAAATCATAGGTGATTCCTACGAGGACAGTACCGACGTATTCGACCTGCTCGATGAAGCCGAATCCAAATTATTTGAAATCACCAATAACCACCTGAGGAAAAATTTTGACAGTATCGATACCGTGCTGGTGAAAACCATTCAGCGTATTGAAGATCTCCGACACAAAAATGACGATATCTCCGGTGTGCCTTCGGGATTCAGTTCCCTAGACCGGATTACCTACGGCTGGCAATCCACGGATCTCATTATCCTGGCTGCCCGGCCTTCAGTGGGTAAGACCGCTTTTGCCCTGAACCTAGCCCGGAACGCAGCGCTACATCCGACCAAGAGTACGCCCATTGCTTTTTTCAGCCTGGAAATGAGTGCCAGCCAGCTGGTGCAACGCATCCTGTCTGCCGAAAGTGAAATCTGGCTGGAAAAAATTTCCCGTGGTAAACTGGAGGAACATGAAATGAAACAGCTCTATGCCAAAGGCATTCAGCGCCTGTCCCAGGCACCCATCTTCATCGACGATTCGGCAGCCCTGAATATTTTTGAATTACGCGCCAAATGCCGCAGGCTGAAAAATAAACACAACGTAGGTCTCATCATCATCGACTACCTGCAGCTCATGAGCGGTACCGGCGACAACCGGAACGGAAACCGTGAACAGGAAATCAGTAAGATATCCCGCGACCTGAAAGGCCTCGCCAAAGAATTGCAGGTGCCCATCATCGCGCTTTCCCAGTTAAGCCGGGAAGTGGAAAAAAGAAAAGAAGGCAACAAAATGCCCCAGCTGAGCGATCTGCGTGAATCCGGAGCGATTGAGCAGGACGCAGACATGGTGATGTTCCTGTACCGCCCGGAATACTACGATATAACCGCCAATGAATTTGGTGAAAGTAATAAGGGGGAAACTCATGTGCGTATTGCCAAACACCGTAACGGATCCCTGGAAACCATTAAACTGCGCGCACTGTTGCATATCCAGAAATTTGTAGACGATGAGGGAACGGATTTTCATGGCCTACCCCCCGGGGGGAACTGGAAACCCGTACCCGCCGACGAACAGGGAGGTCCCAAACTCTATATTCAGGCGGGCAGCAAAATGAACGATATTCCCTTTAGTGACGAAGATCCTTTTTAAGTCCCCGAACGGGGATTATCTTTATACGGATGCCCGATCCATATTTTTATTTTGCTACACTGGCCAAACAGGTTGATGAATTTGTTTTGGATGAAAATTCTTCGCGGCATATCGTTCAGGTGCTTCGGATGAAACCGGGAGAAACACTTAGACTTACTGATGGAAAAGGACTTTCCGCCCTGGCAACGATTCAGGATTCGAACAAAAAGCGCTGCGTTGTAAATATTACCGAAAAACAAATAAGACAACCCCCAAAACGCCGCACGAGCATAGCGCTCTCACTGCTTAAAAATGCAGGCAGGTTTGAATGGTTCCTGGAAAAAGCTGCTGAGCTCGGTGTTGATGAAATCATTCCATTAAAATGTGAACACACGGAAAAACAACAATTCCGGGTGGAACGTATGCGCAGCATCCTGGAAAGTGCCCTGATCCAGTCGCAGCAGGTGTGGATGCCGGTTTTGCAGGAACCACAATCTTTTATTCCCTGGATCCAACAGGTTCGGGCAGACCAGAAATGGATTGCCCATTGCGATTCGGGAGGCAAAAGAAAACTAAGTGAAATGATCAACCCGAAACTTTCTTCTCAACTCATTCTCATCGGACCCGAGGGAGATTTTACAGATGAAGAAATCAGGCTCGCCTTGCAGGCCCGCTTTGTTGCTGTGGAATTGGGCGAAAACCGACTGCGCTCGGAAACCGCTGCAGTAGCGGCTGCGGCGGTATTGAAACTGCTTTGAGAACAATTGTCAATTGTCAATTATTAATTTTAACCCTCGTGCGGGAGTTAGGCATCATACTCTCATACCTCCACACTTGTTCTCAGTATTTGCTTCACCAACCCCGGTCCTTCATAAATAAAACCCGTCCAGATCTGGACGAGTGCAGCACCGGCAATCATTTTTTCTTTTGCGTCGTCTGCATTATGAATGCCCCCGGAACCGATAATGAGTAGGCGCCCCCGGGTTTTTTGCGAAATATATCTGATCAACTCTGTAGATTTCTCTCTTATGGGCCTCCCGCTGAGTCCACCGGCACCTATTGTTGCAAGTTCTTCGGGGCTCGTTTTTAATCCTTCACGTGTAATGCGGGTATTACTCACCACCAGGCCATCTAAGCCGATTTCCAAACTCAAATCAACCACATCATCCAGCTGTTCATAGGAAAGATCTGGTGAAATTTTGAGCAGTAAAGGTTTTGGCAGGGGTTGTTTATGATTCAGGTCGTGGAGTTCCGTGAGTATCTTCCTCAGGGATTCTTTTTCCTGCAATTCCCTCAATCCGGGAGTATTGGGGGAGCTAACATTCACCACAAAAAAATCCACCCAGGGAAATAATTTCTCAAAACAAATGATATAATCCTGCCAGGCCATTTCGTTGGGTGTGGACTTGTTTTTTCCGATATTACCGCCGATGCGTAAATTGGTGTTGCCAGATTCCGCGGGTTTCTCCTTCCATCTTTTTAATCGTGTAACCACAGTGTCCACGCCATCATTGTTGAAACCCATCCGGTTGATCAGGGCCTCATCTTTCCTCAATCGGAAAAGCCTGGGTTTGGGATTGCCTCCCTGCGCCAGCGGAGTCACTGTTCCAATTTCCACAAAACCAAACCCAAGAGTTTCCAGGCTTTGCAGGTAAAGGGCATTTTTATCGAAACCTGCCGCGAGACCCAGGAAATTTTTGAAATCCAATCCCAAAAATCGCTTCTGCAGGGAAGGGTCCGGTACTGTAAAAACTTTTCTTAACAGATGACGGCCGACCCGCGTGCCGGATAAGCTGTTCAGCAGGAACATGGAAAAATGATGTATGGATTCTGGCGGAAATAAAAATAATAAGGAGCGAAGCCATTTGTACATAAGCAGGACAAAGATAAAACACTTTAACAGTTGGGATCGATTGATACTGCCTGAAGAATTTTACCTTTGGAGACGCTATAACAAAATAATATGCAGGAAGCTTATATCATCGCCGGATACCGCACAGCGGTCACCAAGTCGAAAAGAGGCGGTTTCCGTTTTTACAGACCTGATGACCTCGCGATCACAGTGATCCGCGGTCTGTTGGCATCAGTACCCCAGCTGGATCCGAAACAAGTGGATGATGTGATTGTCGGCACTGCCGTGCCCGAAGCCGAACAGGGACTCCAGGTCGGTCGCATCATCGCGGCAAGGGCCGTCGGCATCAGCGTTCCGGGCATGACGGTAAACCGCTACTGTGCCAGTGGGTTGGAGTCCATTGCCATTGCAACAGCGAAGATCCGGAGCGGACTGGCTGAATGCATCATTGCAGGCG
>DATCAO010000095.1:0-2881 GCA_036512575.1 Puia sp. | reverse complement strand
TAGTCAACATTTTCAGGGTGTAATTGCCCGCACCACAACCGATATCGAGCAACTCCGTGGCATTCGGGTTCGCATACTTTGCCGCTTCCGTACATAATTCCATGGTCAGCGGTGCGTCTATCGTGGTTTGCTGTCCGGTGTCGAGATTGGAAAAACGTTCGGTGTCTTTGTCAAATCTTTCCCTGATCTCCTGGTTTGTCGCCTTTTTTGAATAGTCCGTTTTCATACCCACATTTTGATCGGCTAAGTTACCAGCGTGAACGTATAACTGACCATTTCAAGGGGTTCAATTTTAACGCGCCCAGGCTTTCCCTACGTGTAAACCCTTAGCGGGGAACATTTTAGTATCTGAAAATAGAATAATTATCCCTCCGGGCAACGTTTTTACCAGCTTTCATATCTTAGGTCTGTAGGTTTTATTAAAACCAGCACGTTGAACGAAACTGATCTCATTCAGGGTTGCATAAGAAAGAATACTACTGCCCAGCATGCACTATTCGAAAAGTATGCTGGCATACTGATGACCATTTGCCGCCGGTATGCAGGTGACCGGCATGAAGCGGAGGACATGCTGCAGGAGACTTTTATCAGCATATTCACCCACATCAATCAATTCAAATCCGCTGGTTCATTCGACGGCTGGCTGAGGCGAATTACAGTAAACGCCGCAATTAAAATTCTTCAGAGAAGGAAAATAAAAGTTATCGGGATTACCACCGATCAGCATGAACTGATTTCGCCGGATGTTGATGTCCTTTCTGATTTGAACGAAGAAGACCTTTTAAAACTCATCAGTCAGTTGCCCGATGGATACCGGCTGATTTTCAACTTATATGTTATCGAGGGGTATTCACATGATGAAATCGCCGGTATGCTAAAAATAAAAACGGCTACCAGCCGCAGTCAGTTATCCAAAGCGAGGACCATGCTCAGAGACAGGATTGATTTATTACAAAAAATTCCGGGGTAATGATATCAGATAATCAAATGGATGAATTTTTCAACTCACGACTCGTGGGATATCCCTCCACGGTGCCCGATGACATGTGGGATCGAATCGTTGAAAAAAAGAAAAAGGACAGGATGATTTGGTGGTTTTTATTCGGACTGTTAACCATGGGCATATTGGCATTGGGACTAACAGGTGGTTATTTATTATTAAATCAGAAGAGTATAGCTGAGGGTGCCATGAACGACAAAGCGATAATTAACCAATCTCCATTTAAAGCAGATACTATAAAAACACGTTTGTCAAAATTACCCACCCTTCAGGACCAGGCGTATCTTACCCAAACAGATAGTACCAATAAATGGGTGAATCAAAAAATGGGAAATCGAAAAAATCATGTAGAAAATCTGGAACATGCAAAAATGAATACCTCTGAACATATCACTTCCTCCCGTTTCGAAAATACAAATAAGCATTTTTCAAAACCAGGTGATTCCATTGCTGTAATTGAAAATAAATCAGGTCATAAAAATGACAGTCTGGATAAAAAACCATTAGTGAAAATGCCTGTTGCTGATTCTTCCCGGAATAAAGATTTGAAAAAAACTGAGCCCGAAAAGAAACTGCATGGCGGTAAGTGGTTCCTGGACCTGTATGCCTCTCCGGACTATCCCATTATATCTCCTCAGGAATATAACCTATCAAAACTTTCCTACACGATTGGAATAAAACTGAACCGGTCCTTAGGAAAGCATTTTTCAGTCAAAACCGGAATTCAGTATTCCGAGGTTAATTTTACAGGTGCTGATTCGATCGGTGGAGGAGCCTTTGGTCTTATACTATTGGATCTCCCCGTTTTGGCCGGTTATTCACTGGGAAAAAATGAAAATCTCAGAACAACTATTAATGGAGGTCTTATTTTTAATCTGTATACCTGGTGGCAGGGAGCCCAATACATGCCTGAATTGTTTAAATCCAACACGGGACTGAGTTTTTACCTGGGTGTCAATTTCGAAAGAAGAATCAACGACAAATTTTCCCTGTTTGGCGAACCCTACTATCGATACCAGCTCACGCCAATGACTGTCGGTTCTGTTGGCTTTTTGAAATTTATTGACGTCGTGGGCATTAGTATTGGAGGCCGATACTATTTTAAGAAATAAAATGCAAGGTATGAGATCGAAAATATTTGCCCTATGTATCGGGGTGATGATTGTTTTGTCCTGTCGGAAATCAAATTACACTCCACCTGTGACACCTGTTTTACCGGATTCACTGATGAACTGGAATGTCATATCCACCTTGTCCGGTACAGCGCTGTCAGATATCTGGTTCACTTCTGTGTCCAGGGGGTTTGCGCTGGGAGATAAAATATATCAAACACTGGACGGGGGGTCGTCCTGGGCGGAAGTCCCGAATGCTTCCGGGGCCAGCCATTTTTTTAATTTATTTTTTGTTAATAGCAAAATCGGATTTGCACAAGGATTTTCTCAAATAGCTATCACGGTCGATGGAGGTGATTCCTGGATGGTTAAATCGCTGCCCACCACCACAGGTTATACGATATTCTTTGCAGTTCCATCTGTAGGTTTTTTTGGAGACATAGGAGGATTAGAAAAAACCACGGACACCGGCAACAGCTGGGTGACTAACTTCAGCGATTCAGGCATACAGAAGAATTATTACCCGTATTTTTTAAATTCGGACACCGGATTTGTAGTTACCGGTTCCGGTAAATGTGCATCCACTTCTGATGGTGGCCAAACCTGGCAGATCAGGACGACAAATCTGCCGCCTAATCAAATTCCCCAGATCTATAATCAATTGTTTTTTTTAGACATGTACAATGGATTTTATGCCTGCCCGACGGGAGTAATGAAAACGAGTGACGGAGGGCAATCCTGGCAGCATGTACTGTTGGACTCAGTAGAT
>DATCAO010000094.1:0-5578 GCA_036512575.1 Puia sp. | reverse complement strand
GGCGCTCAATAATACCCTTCCTCACCTTGCTGAACTCGCCCTCGGTGGTACAGCGGTAGGCACCGGAATCAATACACCCGATAACTATTCCAGGAATGTAGCAGCCCATATCGCCAAACTCACCGGGCTTCCATTTGTAACTGCAGAAAACAAATTTGAAGCTTTGGCCGCACATGACGCCATCGTGGAGACCCATGGTGCATTAAAAACGCTCGCTGTAAGTCTCCTGAAAATTGCAAACGATATTCGAATGCTTTCCAGCGGGCCACGCAGCGGCATCGGCGAACTTTTTATTCCCGACAATGAACCCGGCTCATCCATAATGCCGGGTAAAGTGAACCCCACGCAATGTGAAGCATTAACCATGATCTGTGCGCAGGTGATGGGTAATGACGTCGCGATCAGTATCGGTGGCTCCAATGGCCATTTTGAACTGAATGTTTACAAACCGATGATGATCTATAATTTTCTGCACAGCGCCCGGCTACTTGGTGACGGCTGCACCTGCTTCAACGACAAATGTGCGGTGGGCATCAAACCCATTGAAGAAAATATCAAAAAACATGTAAACAATTCACTCATGCTGGTGACAGGTCTCAATACAAAAATTGGTTATTACAAATCCGCAGAGATTGCCCAAAAAGCACATAAAGAAGGCACCACACTAAAGGAAATGGCTGTTAAACTCGGTTACGTGACACCGGAACAATTTGATGAATGGGTGGATCCGAAAAAGATGGTGGGAACGCTTCCGGTTTAATTGTCAATTGTTAATTACCTAGTGTTTCAGAACCAGTATCTTTTGTGTCGCTACCGGATTTCCGTTGCCATCCTCCATTTTAAAAACAAAAAGACCCGGAGGTATACTTTGCAGATGAACGATAAAATGACTGGCACCGAATTTTTCCCTCAGCAACATTCGTCCCGACATGTCATAAAGTGAAACAGTAAAGGGCTGTTGCAGCAGGTCGCGGCATAATACTTCGAGGTGGTCTGTTGCGGGATTAGGAAAAATAAGGGTCGTGTTGATCTCATCTTTCCTGGGGACAATTGTATTGGCTTGTGTTTCCAGCAGATTGAATATATACACCATCCGCAAAATATGACCCGGTGTTTTCGTTGGCACGGTGGTGCCCGTAAAACCACCCGTAGGTCCGGAAGTAGACCCGCTGCTGTCGATAGCAAGAAAAAGAGTGTCTCCCGTTGGGGCAATGGCCAGATCGCGGATTCTGTACTCATGCAGATAGGGAATGGTATCCGTAATTTGCGCCGTGCTGGAGCTATCCACAGACGACCCGTCTGCCTTGAGTTTTAGCCGGTACATACCCAGTTTCAGCGAAGTGACCAGCAGCGAATTCGTCCATCCGGGAATATAGGCTTTATCATAATAGTCAATACTTGAAGGCGCTATCGTCGGCCAGGTATAGTTGGATGCTCCACTGGAAGGAATGCTGTTCCCACTGACATTAAAAAAATCAAACATCGGCTCCTTTACATTATTTGAAATACAAAAGGATTTCTCATTCACGACAGTCTGATTGGCCAGTTTATCATTGTTGGGATTGGCATCGGATGTTGTATAATTATCATCGCACATGCCGGCTACCTTGGGCCACCCATAATTTTCTCCCGGTAAAATGATATTGACTTCATCATCTGATTTATCGCCGTGTTCCGAATTGTATAAAATATACTGGGCACCCACATGCGCCCATACCAGACCCTGTGCATTCCGGTGGCCAAAAGTATATACCGCATTCACTTTCCCGGAAACAGAATTCGTGAAAGGATTATCGTTTGGAATCCAGGGACTGTAAGCGCCATCATCCAGATCACCATCATCTTCTGTATTCAGGCGCAACACCTTCCCCTCATAAATGTCTTTGTCCTGGGCGTTGTTGGTCCGGAATCCATTGTTGAATTGTCCGGCGCCCTGGTCTCCAATGGTATAATACAAGTGATATTCACCATCGCGCTCAGGGACCGGGCTTACTTTCAGTCTCCCCGAATTATGGTCATTGCTGCCCATCAGCCCGTCAATGACGACTGTGGGCGATGCCAGTATATGCGTCGACGTATTGTATGTATAGCGGAGAATTTTTGTTTTAAAGTAACAGGGCTGGTTGGTAATGGATCCGCTTCCAGCACAATTGTTGTTATTTGGCGAACCGCTTGTCGGGTATACATCATACACCAGGGCTACGTATACATAGGGCTTGCCACTGAGCAGTTGGGGGTGCAATGCCAGACCCATGAGTCCGCCTTGCGGGGCCGGATAACCGTTGGGCATGTCATAATAATCAAAGCTGGCCAGCGAACTGAGATCAAGCAACACACGATTGCCTTTGTTACCCGGGTGAATTTTCCAAATCCGGTAACGATGTGCTTCTGTTATCCAAAGAGAATCATCAGGTCCGTATGTGATTTCCCAGGGATAACTCAATCCTTTATTGTGGGATGGAATGTCGTACAACGGATAGAGTGTGTCAATTTTAAAAAACTGGCCGTTGAAGGAAACAATCTGGCCATACCCGATGAACGACAATACAAGGCATGAAAGAACCAGAAGGAACTTTTTCATCGGTATCGGATTTGAGGGCCGGGTTCAGCCGGACCAGTATAAATCTAATAAAAAGCACGCCATGATGGAATAGAAAAAGCCCCTGGAACGCTTAGTAAAAGAACGATACGGATTGAGGCTCAAGGCTTAACGCCTAACGTTTCACGTCAAGCATTAAGCGTTAAGCGTTCCGCGTTATTGTCCGGTTGCAATTCCGGGTTTTCCTGTTGGGGAAGCTTTCTTACAAACCGTTTCTGAAAAAGGAAGAGTGCAATGACGCCAATGGAAATGGAAGCGTCGGCGATATTAAAAACCGGGCTGAAAAATTCGAATTCATCTCCGCCTACGAAAGGAAACCATCGCGGATAATGGGACTTGATGATTGGAAAATAAAGCATATCAACCACCCGTCCGTGTAGAAAACCTGCATAACCATGAGCCGGAAATATTTTTGCTACGTGGTCGTATGTACTCTCTTCAAAAATGATTCCATAGAACATGCTGTCAATCAGATTGCCAAGTGCTCCGGCGAAAATCAGACCCGCACATATAATATACCCATTGTGATATTTCTTTTTTATCAGGGTACGTATATAATAAATCCCAAAGATCACAGCCGCAAGTCGAAATAGGGTAAGAAACATTTTGCCAAAATTCCCGCCGAATTTCCAACCCCAGGCCATACCTTCATTTTCCACAAAAAAGAGTTGGAATTTTTTGCCCAACACGCGTATCCCGTTATCATAGGCAGAAACCGGTAACCGGTAAAATGCGTCCCAGGTATGGCTCAGGGGCATATGCGTTTTGATCCAAATCTTAAGCGCCTGATCCGCAACGATTATTAACAATACGATAAATACGATCTTTCTTTCTTTCATAATGAGCGGCAAAGATAATAAGTTCAGAAAAGATGAATCCCTTCCAATTTGTGAAAGCTTTATTCAAAATAAACCCGTTTTACACGCTGGGAAATTCCCGCCAGTATATCATAAGCATTTGTGCCCGCCCATTTAGCCATCTCATCCACCGGTAAGCCGTCTCCGAATACAATCACTTCATCCCCTTCCCGGGCATCTGCAATTTCTGTTATATCGATCATGGTCATATCCATGCAAATACTGCCAATCGTGGGTATCAGTCTGCCCCTGTACAACACTTTCCCGGTTCCATATCCGAGTGAACGCGGATAACCATCAGCGTAACCGAGTCGCAATGTGCCGGTCTTCATGGCCAGTTCTGCCACGCCCTTTCGGTTATAACCCACCGTTTCCCCCGCTTCAAGATGCTTAATCTGAGCAATCGTCGTTTTCAGTGTCCCGACTCCTTTCAGATCCAGCAAGGGAGAAGACGCCGGGTCAATACCATATAAACCGATACCCAGTCTTACCATATCCAGCTGCAGCGCGGGATTGCGTACGATTGCTGCGGAGTTTGAAATATGACGAAGAAATGGGTAACCCAGTGACTCCTGAATACGGTCTGCCATCGACAGATACACTTCAAACTGATTTTGAGTAAAAGCGTCCTGCTGCGGCTCCTCACTGGCAGCAAGGTGACTAAATACAGATTGAACCCGGAATTCGATTCCCCTGAGTTCATTGACCAATTCGTGAACCTGGGCTGCCGAAAAACCCAGACGGTTCATGCCTGTTTCCAATTCAAGGTGTATGGGAAATCCGTTGATGGCCTCCTTCTTTAAAAGCCTGCGCAGGGATGCCAGTCCGCGAATAGAAAATAAAACCGGCTGTAGTTGGTTTTCCAGCAGTTGTGGCAGTGCATTTTCTTCTGTATTCATAACGACAATGGGCAAACGAATTCCCGCGTGTCGCAGCGACACGCCTTCGTCTGCATAAGCCACCGCCAGATAATCCACTTTATGGAACTCGAGAAGCCTCGCAATTTCAAAACCACCTGCACCATAGGAAAAAGCTTTAACCATGGCCATAATTTTCGTCGTCGGCCTGAGCAATTGCTGGTATTGCCTTAGGTTATGGGTCATGGCCTCCAGGTTTATTTCAAGCTGTGTTTCGTGTACCTGTAGCGACAATAGTTGATCGATCCGCTCGAAGTTATATACCCTGGCCCCTTTTAGCAGGATGGTTTCTTCGCGGAATACCATTGCCGGCATACTATTCAGCAAATCCTGTGTACCCTGAAAAAAAAACATCTCCTGAATTCCGGATTCTTTAAACAGGCCGTCTGCGGCGCTTATCTGTTCACCTACACCAATCAGGCGGTCCACCGGATACTTCCTGAGCAGTGCTGCAACTTCGCCATACAACGACACCGGTGACCTCCCGGATTCCAGGATGTCTGACAAAATCAACGTGCGTTTGTTATGCTGCCGCTGCTGGGATAAAAAATCAAGGGCCATCTTCAGCGAACTGATGTCTGCACTATAACTGTCATTAATAACCGAAGAATGATTAATGCCTGTTTTCATTTCCATACGCATAGCCAGAGGATTAAGTCTGTTCAACCGCCTCTGCAGGTCACCTGGTGGTATGCCAAGCCAGAGCATAACCCCAATACAGGTCAGCGCATTTTGGGTGGCAGCTTCATCTTCGAATCCGATACTCAACGCAAATATTCCTCCTTCATAAGCGAGGGTAATTGAAGTTTGGCCCGGTTGTCGGACAACCGATACAATTCTGAGCGTACAATTTTCTTCGGTTCCTATGGAAACAAGGCCCGGAGCGGGGTGCAGCGCATGCCATTCAAGAACCGTCTTACGGAGTTCAGTATGATCTGCGGGGTAAACCAGCACGTTTGAATCTTTGAACAACTCAAGTTTTTCCCTGATTTTCGCCTGGGTATTTTCAAATCCCTGGTCATGCGCACCTCCGATATTAGTCAGCACGCCGATATCAGGTCTGATCATTTCCTGGAGCAAATGCATTTCGCCTGCCTGCGATATACCGGCTTCTATCAGTGCAAGTTCATGCAGCTCGCTGATTTGCCAGATACTGAGGGGCACACCGATCTGGGAATTGTAACTGCGCGGGCTGCGCACGATTT
>DATCAO010000093.1:0-6131 GCA_036512575.1 Puia sp. | reverse complement strand
GAGATGATCCGCGAATTGGGTTACTGCAACGGAGTAGAAAATTATTCGAGATTTTTCGACAGGAGAAAACCTGGAACCCGTCCTTTCTGCCTGCTTGACTATTTTCCAAAAGACTATTTATGCGTGATAGATGAAAGTCATCAGACTATCCCGCAGGTCAGCGGCATGTATGGAGGCGACCGCAGCCGGAAACTTATATTGGTGGACTACGGATTCCGTTTACCTTCTGCCCTTGACAACCGTCCGCTAAACTTTCACGAATTCGAATCGATGACGGATCAGACCATTTATGTGTCTGCAACTCCGGGCGATTATGAACTCGAAAAATGCGGAGGTGTTGTGGTAGAGCAGGTGGTCAGACCGACCGGCTTACTCGATCCACCGATTGAAATCAGGCCGAGTGTAAATCAGATCGACGATCTGCTGGATGAAATTGATAAAAGAATTTCAAAAGGGGGTCGCATACTGGTAACGACCCTCACCAAACGCATGGCAGAGGAAATGGATAAATACCTCCACCGTCTGAATATCAAGTCGAAATATATCCACAGCGAAGTAGATACCCTGGAGCGTGTGGAGATTCTGCGACAGCTTCGGCTCGGTGACATCGATGTCCTGGTGGGCGTAAATCTGCTCAGGGAAGGACTTGATTTGCCCGAGGTTTCTCTGGTCGCCATCCTCGATGCAGACAAAGAAGGATTTTTACGGAATGAACGTTCATTGACGCAGACAGCAGGCCGGGCTGCCCGCAATGTGGAAGGACTCGTAATCTTTTACGCAGATAAAATGACGGAAAGCATGCAGCGCACGATTGATGAAACCAGCCGTCGCCGCGAAAAGCAGATGCGTTTTAATGAAGCGCATGGTATTACGCCAAAAACCATTCTGAAATCACGACGGGATGTGTTTGCCTCCACTTCAGTGCTGGACATTAAAGGCTTTGATGAAAAAAATCCGTATGCTGTTGCCGGCGACCAGGATCCTGTTATCGTTGCGACTGAAGAAGAAGCGGAATATCAAACCATACCCCAGATAGAAAAAGCCATTTCGAAAATCAAAAAGGAAATGGAGAAAGCCGCAAGAGATCTTGATTTTATGGAAGCCGCCCGATTACGCGACAGCATGTTTACCCTTCAGAAGAAATTAACCGAAATGAAAAATTAAGACGGATTATGAACAAGAAATTGTTTTTGCTCGATGCCATGGCACTGATCTTTCGTGCTTATTATGCGCTGATCCGTTCTCCGCGCATTAGCTCAAAAGGAAAAAATACTAATGCCCAGTTTGGATTTACCAACACGCTGGTTGAACTCATTAACAACCAGAAACCATCTCATATGGCCGTCTGCTTTGATACCGAAGCCCCAACTGACCGCCATATCGATTTCACTGATTACAAAGCCAATCGCCAGGAAGCTCCGGAAGACCTGATCATCGCCATTCCGGATATCAAGAAAATTGTGCGCGGATTTAATATTCCCATCATGGAACTGGATGGTTATGAAGCTGACGATGTGATTGGCACACTCAGCAAACAGGCTGCCGCAGCGGGTTATGAAGTGTTCATGGTTACGCCGGATAAAGATTACGGGCAGTTGGTCAGTGAACAAGTGAAGATTTATAAACCCGGATACCAGGGCGGAGATGTAGAGATCATCGGACCCAATGAAGTTCTGGAGAAATGGAATATTAAAACCATTCCCCAGGTGATTGATATCCTGGGTCTGATGGGGGATGCTGTAGACAATATTCCTGGCATTCCGGGAATCGGTGAAAAGACTGCCGCCAAATTGCTGGCAGAATACGACAGCCTCGAAAATGTCCTGGCAAATGCTGAAAAAATAAAAGGAGCGGTTGGTGAAAAAGTGAAGGCTGGCAAAGAACTGGCGATCATGAGCAAGAAGCTGGCCACCATCATCACCGATGTTCCTGTGCAGTTTCATGAAGAAGATTTTAAACTGAAAGACTGGAATCGCGATGCCCTGCGCGAAATCTTTGCCGACCTGGAATTCAGAACTGTCGCAAAAAGAATCCTGGGCGAAGAACTGCCCGGTGCCAATGGACAGAAGGCGGTGCCAGAGGGTGTGCAACAGGATCTGTTCGGTAATGCTGTTGAAACTCCGGCCACTAAAGAAACGGAGGAATCAGAAACTGCTTCAGTTCATGCAGAAAAGAATATTACAAATACTGCTCACCGTTATACCTGCGCGGATTCTCCTGAAAAAATAAAATCCCTGGTAAGCCTGCTTCAAAAAGAAAATGAGGTTTGTTTCGACACGGAAACCACAGGCATAGATGCCAACAATGCTGACCTGGTCGGGCTCAGTTTTTCCTGGAAACCTGGTGAGGCTTATTATGTGCCGGTTCCTGCATACCGGAATGAAACACTCAGGATCCTCGCTGCGTTTAAACCGCTGTTCGAAAACCCGGGTCGGGTCTGGATCGGACAGAACGTTAAATACGATATGCTGGTTTTAAAGTGGTATGGCATAGAAATCGAGGGGGAAATTTTCGATACGATGCTGGCACACTATGTAATTGACCCGGATGGAAAAAGAAGCATGGATATGCTCAGCGTACAATACCTGGGTTACGAACCGGTTCCCATTGAAGACCTGATTGGTAAAAAAGGAAAGGGTCAGGGTAATATGCGGGATGTAGCTATTGAAAAAATAACGGAGTATGCCGCGGAAGATGCAGACATCACACTTCAACTGAAAAATAAATTTCAACCCCTGCTGGACAACAAATCGGTGAGGAAAGTATTTGAGCAAGTGGAGAATCCACTCGTGAAAGTGCTTGCAGACATGGAGTTTGAAGGGATTCGTGTGGACATGGAATTTCTGAAAGAATATTCAAAGGAACTCGAAAAGGAAGCCGCGCTGGCAGAGGCCAATGTCTACCGGGAAGCAGGTGTCCGTTTTAATCTCTCTTCTCCGAAACAACTCGGCGAAGTGTTGTTTGATAAACTGAAACTCGATCCGAAAGCAAAAAAAACAAAAACGGGCCAATATGCCACGGGAGAAGACGTACTTCTGAAACTTGCCCATCAGAGCAAGATCGTGGATGATATCCTGGCATACCGCGAGCTGACCAAATTAAAATCCACCTATGTAGACGCACTACCGGCCATCATTAACCGAAAAACCGGCCGGGTGCATACAAGTTATGCGCAGGCAGTGGCCGTAACCGGGCGGCTCTCGAGCAACAATCCCAATTTGCAGAATATCCCGGTAAGGACGGAACGAGGCCGCGAGATCCGCAAAGCCTTTGTGCCCCGCGATGAAAACCATCTCCTGGTTTCTGCTGATTATTCACAGATTGAACTACGTATTGTCGCGGCTATCAGCGGGGATCCGAATATGTGCGTGGCCTTTAAAGAAAAAAAGGACATACACACAGCTACGGCTGCAAAAGTATTCGGGGTGGAGGAAAAAGAGGTAACCAAAGAAATGCGTTACCGGGCAAAGAGCGTGAATTTTGGAATCATCTATGGACAGGGAGCATTTGGACTTGCGGATAACCTGGGCATCTCCAGATCCGAGGCCAAAGAAATCATTGACAACTACAAAAAACAATTCGTCAATATCCAGAAATACATGGACGATACCATACAGTTTGCCCGTGAAAACGGTTATGTCGAAACCCTGATGGGTCGCAAACGCTGGCTCAGGGATATCAACTCCGGCAACTTTACCGTTCGTGGTTTTGCAGAAAGAAATGCCATCAACTCACCCATCCAGGGAACAGCTGCTGATATGATTAAACTGGCAATGATCAAAATTCACAACATCTTCGAAAAAAGGCATTTCAAATCTAAAATGCTGCTCCAGGTTCATGATGAACTGGTCTTCGATGCCCATCGCGATGAAGTGGAGATCATCAAACCCATTATCATTGAATGCATGCAGTCGGCCCTGCCCTTACCCAATGGCGTTCCGGCCGAAGCCGAAATCGGGTCTGGTAGGAATTGGCTTGAAGCGCATTGAGAGAGATAACAGATGACAGCCTGGCCCGCCGACAGGCGGGGTTGGCAGTACATGTTGAAAAAATCTCCAAAAAGATCTGCACGAAACCCAATAACACTTGGAGCCCTAAGCCTTAGGCTTCAGGCTTTAAGTCTAAAAGTTTGTTATTAACATTTCCTTTTAGCTTTTACACTAAACTTTGGGGTTATATATTAGTCTTACTTCGAAAAGCGTTAAGCCTTCAGCCTTAGGCCATAAGCCCGGGCAACGCCTAAAAACACGACATATGAAAAAGTTTACACGACATTTTCTCTTGTTAATGCTCAGCCTGGCGGCTTTCAGTTTCAGCCGCGCCTCTGAGGATTGGCCCAAGGTCATCAATACCGACAACGGCACACAGATTAAAGTGTATCAGCCTGAGCCTGAATCGTTTAAAGGTAATACCCTAAAGTTCCGGTCCGCCATTTCCATCCTGGGAAACGGGAGCAATGACCCGGTTTTTGGAGCATTCTGGGCAACCGCCAAAGTAGAAACCGACCGCGACAATCGTACCCTGATGATCATCAATCTGGATGTGACATCTATCAGGATCCCGGCCATCGAGGGTCAGGACACCATCGATTATATCGATGAAGCCCTGGAATCTAAGTTTCCCCAGTTTGCCGGTCCTCTTTCTTTGGATGAAATTGTGGCTACATTAAACCAGAATGAGCAGGAGACCAAAATCTCCCAGGGCATTTCCAATACGCCACCCAGGGTGATGTTTGTTACCCAGCCATCCATGTTGGTTCTCATCGACGGAGAACCCAAACTACAGTTTAACAAAGATCTCAATTTGGATTTGGTTGTAAATAGTCCGTTTACCATTGTCAAAAATGTGGATGGACGTTTTTATCTCTATGGAGGAAAACGCTGGTATGTTTCCAGCGCAGCCACAGGACCTTATTCGTTTACCAATGGCCAGGTTCCTCCTTCCATTCAAACCGTGGGTTCTCTGATCGCCAGTAAACAGCAGGAAAATCCCGGCAACAATACCAAAACACAAACGGACCCCAGCGTGGTACCTAATATCATCGTAAGTACTTCGCCCGCAGAATTGATTCAGTCCAACGGTCAGCCAAATTTTGTTCCCATTCAGGGTACCAACCTGCTGTATGTGAGCAATTCTGACAACGATATTTTCATGGATGAAAATACACAACAGTATTTCGTCCTGATTTCAGGCCGGTGGTATTCGACAAGAAATTTGAATATCAACGACTGGAAATACATCCCCGCGGATCAGCTGCCTGGCGATTTTGCCCAGATTCCTCCCGGATCAGCTAAGGACAATGTCCTGGCCAGTGTGGCGGGAACGGATGCCGCACGGGATGCTGTAATGGATGCGGAAATTCCACAAACAGCTAAAGTGGACAGGAATACGACAACCACATCCGTGACCTATGATGGTCGCCCCAAGTTTACCGATATTGACGGAACCAATTTGCAATATGCCGTGAATACTTCATCTACTGTTTTGCGAAATGGTGGCGATGGCAGGTTTTACGTAGTGGACAACGGAGTCTGGTTTGTTTCAGACAATGCAACAGGTCCCTGGGTAGTGAGTACGGTCCGTCCTGTGGATGTGGACCTGATTCCTCCGAGCGTTCCTGTCTATAATTCCAAATATGTGAACATCTACGACGTAGACCCGGATTATGTATACATGGGTTACACGCCCGGATACCTGAATAGTTTCGTCTATGGACCTACAGTTGTTTACGGAACGGGATTCTATTATGCCCCCTGGTATGGTGCTTATTATTATCCAAGGCCCTGGTCATGGGGATTTAATTTCGGTTACACTCCTTATTTCGGTTGGGGATTTGGATGGGGTTATGGTGCAAGCTGGTTCAGTATAGGATTTGGTTTCGGTTATGGATATGGCTACGGTTATGGATATGGCTACCATGGATGTGGCTGGTGGGGACCTGCCTATTATCATCCGGCCTGCTGGGGTGGATGGCATGGGGGTCCAAGGCCTTATGGATTCTACGGCAATAATTTCTATGTTCATAACAATGTTCATGTAAACTATGCAAATAATGTGTACAGGAATCGTGGAGGTGTTTCCAGCCAGAGTTATTATAGAACGAGCAGTATGGCGACAAGAACGATGAATTA
>DATCAO010000092.1:0-6613 GCA_036512575.1 Puia sp. | reverse complement strand
AAAATATCCTACCCTTGGGTCGGATAGCCTTTTTCGCATAGGTACTGACGGCAGCATGATGAAGGAATTATTCAGTTCCATGGTGACGGCTCCGGCGACATCGGCTGCCGGAAGACTTGAAGAACCAAATCCGGCGATGCCGGGAGCAGCGGAGGAACTAAATGTTTTTACTGTTCGCACTTCAGTGTTCAGCGGATAACTGTGTATATAGGAAATAAATGACCGGTCTGAAGAAATCCCGCCGAGGTTATATCTTCTTTTAATATCCGTACTCAGACTGACGGGCTGATTATCGAGTTTGAAAAAATCCGTAACATCAATCACCACACTGTTGGAGTCTTTTCCAAAAGCCTTGATTTCGAAAGCTGCCGCAATGGGATCTACATTTGAATTTCTAACCGCCTGTGCAATGGGCTGTGAAGAATCAGGAGCTACACTGATAATTGTAATCACGCGTAAAAAAATATTATCCGAAGGACCTTTTTCCCATCGAATGGTTTGCTCATTCACTTTTTCTCCACCATAGGAACGGCTTCCTGCCGGCGATTTTACAAATCGTGTAATTGCCAGAATTTCCTTGTTTAACAGGGAATCCGGGATTTCGAAATACCACTTGTCCTCTACCTTATGTACTGTGAATAATCCGTTTTGGGATATAGCTTTCTCAGTGATGACTTCTTTATAAGGCTTTGGACCGCTTTTCACCGGAGTGGGCGTAGCTGTCGGGGAAGGAGAAGTTATTTTTTTGGAACCGGGGACGTTGGCGGGACTCTGTTGAGAAAAGGCAACTCCCGTGAAAGCTGCACAAAAGACGAATGTGATAAATCGTTTCATGGGATGAATATAAATAAAAAGACTTAAGGCTTAAAGACTGCGACAAACGCTTTTATAAATGGTGTAAGGTGCATGCTGAGTGGTTAACACCTGCCGAATGTAGATGGCCAAAAAAAGATGGCGGATGAATAGATATATTCCAATTCATCCGCCATCAAATAAAATAGTCTCAGTTTGAAGGTTTCATCATGCGTTCCGGTTAATGCAATTGAGGTCTTCAAATGCTGTTTGTAAACGACTGATAAAACTTTCTTCTCCTTTGCGGAGCCAGACGCGGGGATCGTAATATTTTTTATTTGGCCGGTCAGGACCTTCGGGATTACCCAGTTGAGCCTGAAGGTAGGCTTCATTTTTCTTGTAGTATTTTTGAACACCTTCCCAAAACGCCCACTGCAGATCAGTGTCCAGATTCATTTTGATCGCGCCATAGCTGATCGCCTCACGTATCTGTGCCTGTGGGGAACCGCTGCCGCCGTGAAATACAAAATAAACAGGTTTCTGTTTTGTTTTCAGTTCTTTGGTTATAAAGTCCTGGCTGTTTTTCAGGATCACCGGCCGCAATTCCACATTACCCGGGCTATATACGCCATGCACATTTCCAAAAGCCGCGGCTACGCTGAACAGCCGACCCACTTTACTGAGTTCGGTATAAGCGTATGCTACGTGCTGAGGCTGGGTATATAATTTATCATTTTCCACCCCGCTGTTGTCAACGCCATCTTCTTCTCCTCCGGTTACTCCCAGTTCAATTTCGATGGCCATGCCGAGGGGCTTCATTCTTTTAAAATATTCCACCGAGGTTTGGATATTTTCTTCAAGGGGCTCTTCAGACAAATCGAGCATATGAGAGCTAAATAATGGTCGCTTATTTTCCCTGAAATAAATTTCGCCGGCATTTAAGAGTCCGCTAATCCAGGGAAGCCATTTTTTCGATGCGTGATCTGTGTGTACGATAACCGGCACGCCATAGTATTTCGCAACATTATGGATATGTAACGCACCGGAAACTCCGCCGTATATATTCGCCTGCAACTGGTCATTGGGCATACCTTTCCCGGCAATAAACTGTGCTCCTCCATTAGAGAACTGGATAATAATCGGTGAATTCACCTTTGCAGCTGCTTCGAGCGCGGCATTGATGGTGTCCGTGCCTGTTGTATTAACAGCAGGGATTGCAAATTCATTATTTTTTGCGTCCTGGTAAAGTGCTTCCAGCTCTTCGCCAAATAGTACACCGGCTTTGTATTTTGCCATGGGGTTGTTTTTCTTTTAAATTCAGGACGCAAAGATACGGTTTCCTCCGCGCACCTGTTCCGCGTTTTTTTGAAAATCCTCTAAAATTTCATAAGGAAGCGGAGGGAAAATTAGAAATTGGTCAGTCCTGGAATTTTCCAATATTTTTTTGAATCAAAGCGAGATTTTTTTGCAGGGTCTGTTTCAACTGTCTCTTTACAAGCTGGCCCATGGACTGGCATTTTAAGAATACAGGTGCATGGAATTCTGCTGCCAGTTCCCCGCGAAGCTGTATGAGCTTTTCGCTTGTTGCAATGATATCCGTCGACATGATGTTTAGCAAAAACATTAAGCGGAACCGGGAAGATGCCACTCGGAATGCCATCATGGTTCTCTCTTCAGTTTGGTACTGCGTGATGGAATCGTGGTTCAGGTATTTAATGCAGATATCTACGAATGGCTTATTTTCTTTAAAAAACTGAGGCAGGTACATATTTTTTCTTCCTTCATAAGACTGCTGGTCAAAATCAATTGCCCTTATTCGATACTGAAAGTCCTCAATATCGGGTGTTATGTCCACTACGAAATTGTACGACCTCATATCACCCAGCAGGCGCACAAAACATCGCTCATTAAACTTGACAAATTCTTTTGCAAAACGGATCCTGTTGGTTAACGGATCCTGTAAATAATTTTGGATAAATACATCTCCCGGGATACCAGGAATATGTTCTTCTACCAGGGTTTGCTGATGTGTAAAGAAATGTATCCTGTTTGGAGATAGCAGATGTTCCAGCTCGAGACCATAAATTCGGGAGGCGTCGGCTTGTTTAACATAGTAATGATCGTAGTTATCATTGAATTTATTGACAATGCGGATTCGGAAGGGACTGGAATTGGCAAAACTGCAGAAATCGACCCGGGCAACATCCAGGTGTTTGCTGAATGACAAATCTCCTTCCGTTTTTAAAATTGCATACATTTTTACCAGTCCATCGCGTATAAATTGCCAGTGTTTCATATCATAAGAAACGGTTTCCCATAAACTGTCATTTCCGTTTTTATCTTTTAACGGAACTGCATAAGCAACGTGTAACAGATCTGCATATGAAACCGGCAGTTTCACTTCGCGACCATGAACATGCAGGTACTGGCGCAGTTTTTCGCATACCGGAAAAATGGGTTTTTTCCGGGAAGGCTTGTTCATTTGAATGTTTTCCGGCGCATTCACGTCGAATGAAAGATGCATTGTTCTGGTCTTTTCGCAAAGATCAACTTTTTAAGCGTATGGCATTTAGACTGCCACCCGGTTATATCGTGTTTACTGTCGGACTGGGAAAACTTGGGGGAAGTGATCAAATATTTAAAGGGATCGGGAGATGACAAAGTCGTCTGTTTACTGCCAGTGACCACCCACCGATGGGACCTCCTGCTAAATTGTTAGGAAAACTTAGCAGGAGGGTACTGGATAAAACAGTTGGTTTTTGAACAAGGGTATTGGAACTGTTTCCGGTTTCCCACGGTTCTTGGATTTTAGGATGTTTTTCTCAGGATCGGATTTCAGAATAAGGTTTACTTCGGGTTTGATCGGTTTGGATTTTCAGGATCTGGTTCGGTATTTTACAAAGGATAGGTGGATGTCAGGGCCAGGTATGGGGTCTTTCTTGTAAGATCGGCTTTCAGGATAGGATGGTTTCTCTGGACGGGATCAGGTTTTTCAACAGGGACGGTTCAGCATTCAAAGGATAAGAAAAAAATGAAGTTGATTGATATCGGATTTCGCCGGAATTTCGATTGGATATTGAATAAAAGAACTTTGAACGGTTTTCGGATGTTGTTCTGATTGAGTGTGAATCAATCAACTTCAGAACCAAAATTAACTTATACACATATTAACAACAATAGCCTTTTTGCCTGATTTTAACAGTTCATGATTTACCCCGGAGCTGGTATTTTAACGAATAAATGAACTAGTAAATTTACGATTTGGCTAACCTTTCGTCGTGAAAGACTGTAATACATCGTATTTGGTAACGATATGAAAATTCCCGCTATCGTCCTTTCCGAGAACCGCGCCATTTTCCTTGCTGATGAGCGCGCTAATCCTTTCTACTGGGGTATCGAAGGAAACTACGGGATAAGGAGATTCAATCACCTCGATAATTTTTTTGAGACGGATATCCGTTCCGTTTGTCAGCATGCTGTTGAACAATCCGCTTTCACTCACTGCACCTACCGGAACGCCATCCTTAAGTACGGGTATATTTTCAATATGCAACTCTTTCATCCGGTCTACGGCTTCACCAACCGTTTGCTCCGGGTCGAGCGTAATTAGCGGATTTGCGCTGCGCGCGTTGATGATATCCCTGAAAGTTTTTACATCCAGGAACCCGCGTTCCATCATCCATTGGTCGTTATAAATCTTTGCTACATACCGGCTTCCGTGATCATGAAATATACACACGACCAGGTCGTCTTTTTTCAATTTGTTTTTCAACTGGAACAGCCCTTGCAGGCAACTGCCGGCACTATAACCGCAAAATATTCCTTCTTCTTTGGCAAGCCTGCGTGCCATGATAGCGCCCGCCTTGTCTGTCACCTGTTCGAAATGGTCGATCACCTTCATATCGTAATTCCCAGGAACAAAATCTTCACCGAAACCTTCAGATACGTAGGGATGTACTTCATGCATATCCTTTTCACCCGTATTGTAGTACTTAGTCAGCAAAGACCCGAAGACGTCTATCGCCCAAATTTGTATGGAGGGATTTTTCTCTTTTAAGTACATCGCAACCCCCGTAATGGTGCCCCCGGTTCCGGCCGTGCATACGAGGTGTGTGATTTTCCCATCCGTTTGTTTCCAGATTTCCGGACCCGTGCTTTCGTAATGAGCAAGCCGGTTGGCGAGGTTGTCATATTGATTACAGTAAAATGAATTGGGGATCTCCCTGGCGAGCCTCCGAGCTACAGAATAATAACTGCGCGGATCATCGGGCTCTACATTGGTAGGGCAAACGATCACTTCCGCACCTACGGCTTTGAGAATATCTGATTTTTCCTTGGATTGTTTATCGGTGGTGGTGAAAATGCATTTGTAACCCTTAACACAAGCCGCC
Organism: Puia sp.; assembly: GCA_036512575.1. Taxonomy (GTDB): domain Bacteria; phylum Bacteroidota; class Bacteroidia; order Chitinophagales; family Chitinophagaceae; genus Puia. The sequence continues at coordinate 1,430 of DATCAO010000092.1, read as the reverse complement.
AGGGCCAGTCCCATGCCCGTATTTCCACTCGTGCCTTCAATGATTGTGCCGCCTGGTTTAAGCTTACCTTCTTTTTCGGCTACTTCAATCATTTTGACGGCCATCCGGTCTTTGATGGAGTTACCTGGATTAAAATAATCCACCTTGGCGACCACAGTACAGGGGAAATCTTTCGTGATTTTATTCAGGCGGATCATCGGCGTATTGCCGATGGTTTCGAGAATATTATTTTTTATCTCCATTAGGCAAATGTACAAAGGATTAGGCACTGTCGCCTTTGGACCACTCGCCGGATCGTCCGTCTTTTTTTCTGCCCTGCATATATTTATCCAGCAGGATAAGACCCAGAATGACATTGATACCGATAAAAATATTTACATAGGTGTTGTTCAGCATTTTACTCCAGTTCAGTTTATCTGCATCCAGGCTGAAAGCAGGAACCAGGTTGTTCGTTGAATTACTGCTCCAGTGAATTTGTCCAACAAAATAAATGAAAAGTCCCATGATCATGACCAGGAAAAAAGAACTGATTCCGCGGATTACATTTTTATTGATATAATTTTTGGTGGCAGGCGCCACCTGGTATCGGGAAATTTCCTCCATTACATTTTTAGTGAAACGCAGGGAAGGCATGTCCAGCTCCTCTTTTTGAAGCATTTCATGAATACTCAATAATTCGTTGTATTTGCTCTTCCAAACCGGACGATCAGCAATATTTTGAATGATTGAAGCTCTTTCCGACGGACTGCAGCGGCCGTCAATAAATTCCCAAATACGATGTTCGATATCCTGATCCATAACTTTTCTTTTTAGTAAAGACTGTGATGACGTATGAACTTGATCTCCCTTAATCCGAATGTATTTCCCGTACCTCATGAGCAAAATATTTTTCCATCTTATCTTTTAGACGTTGACGGGCACGGTGGAGTTTCACTTTCACGGTGTTGGGATCCAAACGCATGATTTTCCCGATTTCCTCCAGGGTCTGGTCACCTTTATAAAACAGGTTCAGGACCTGGGCATCGTCAGGACTCAGCATGGAAATAGCCTTGTTCAGCATGGCATGCCTGGATTTTTGTTCCACCTGGTTTGCAAGAAATGCCGATTCCCGGTTCTCCAACTGAAGCCCGGTCCTTTCATTGTCCAGCGACTGGGTATCCAGTTTCTTCTTCCTCAAAAAACTCAGGCAGGTGGTTCGGGTTATCGTAAATAACCAGGTGCTGAATTTTGAATCCCCTCGGAAGTCAGCCAGCGACCGGTAAGCTTTTACAAATACATCCTGAGCAATCTCTTCAGCATCTTCCCGGTTATCGGTGAATCGGAGGGTCAGGGTGAAAATATAATTTTGATAGCGCTCAACAAGCCGGGCAAATGCAGACTGGTCCCCTTTCAGGATACTTTTTATTATTTCCTCATCTGACTGTCCGGTT